>JBBRTW010000015.1:0-34310 GCA_038244055.1 Tepidisphaerales bacterium
AGGGGGCGGCGGCGGCGGAGGAGGGGCGGGCATCTCCATCGGAGGCTGAGGCTTGCCCCGACGATGACGATACGGGATGGAGGAGAAGAGGAGCATTACGTGAATTCCGAATTTCGAATTCCGAATCAATTCTGAATTCTGAATTCTGAATTCCGAGTTGATTCATCATTCGGAATTCAGCATTCAGCATTCCACCTCTCAAGCCGCTTCCGCCTCGGGGCTCGCCGACAAACCGCCGGGGATGTTGCCGCTGACCGGGGTCGAGGTCGGGCCGGCCTGGGTGCGGGCGTTGAACCAGAACGCCGCGAACCAGACCGTGGCCCCGCCCGGGACGCCGGCATCGAACAGCACCTCGAGCTTGTTGGTCCGCGTCGTGTTCCCCTCAAAATGCCAGGCCGATAAGCTGGCGGGCGGGGTGGTCCCGACGAAGCTGAAGAGGCTCGCCCCCGCCACGCCCGGCGGCCGGCCGCGGCGGGTGGGCGAAGTCGAATCGTGCAGGCGGATCTTCACCGTGCGCCCGGCCACCGAGACGATATCCACATCCGGAGCGCTGGACGGCGCTGGAATAGGCGATGGGGAAATATCGCGGACCGTCAATCCCAGGGCGTAGCGCTGGGCATCGGTCACGGTCATCGTCCCCTGAATCGTGCGGGCGAGGAGCCTGATATATTTGACCAGATCGGTGCGGGCGATCTCTTTGGCAAGAATCGAAGCCCCGCCCCTCGTGGCCGGGTCCACCGCCAGCGTGTAGGCCGCCGCATAGGCCGCCTGCTTACCCGCCAGGATCACGGCGATCGGAGCGGTTAGCCCCAGAGGTAACGGGCTCGCCGTGATGATCGTGGAAAAATTACCGCCGAAGGCGAGAAGCCCGGCATCGGTGGTGGGGATATAGTCCGCCGCCATGAAGCGCTCCAGTGGGACCGCAACGCAAGCCCCGTTCGAAGTGAAAGATTCGCAAGCGATACCCGCCGCCCGATTCATCGCCGGACGACTTCGTCGCTCTGGCAGTACATTTCGTCGCGGCAACGCGGGGACTTGAGCGGAAAATTTTATTTTCTTTCGGGAGGGGAGAATGGGGGCTGGGAGAAGGTAGCCCGTGGTCGGTAGTCAATGGCCCGTAGAGGGGGAAAACGAGCCAAAATTGAGGGAAAATGAGCCAAAAACGTGGGAAAACGAGCCGTGGGAAGGGAAATCCGAGCCCGCCGCGAGTAGATGCCCATGGCGAATGAAGAAACCGGAATGGCGAATCAACACCCATGCTCGAATGTCGAATGGCCGGGCGGTGAGGAGCCAAACCCCCTGGCATTGGGGCGTTGTTCATCGCCCCTTGATTCGCCATTCCGGTTTCGTCATTCTGATTTCGCCCTTCGCCACTCGCCATTCCGCCAGTTCCCATCTTCCTGCTGACGACTGGCTACTGGCTACTGACTATTAACTACTGACTACTGACTACTAACTACTCCCCTCCCCTCCCACGTCCCATTAAATCCCCGCCGCCCGCGCTGCCATGATCGATCCCAACCCCGCGCCCCGACTCGGACGCCGCCCCAGTATTGATAGCGCCGCTCCGGCCACCGCTGTTAATTCTTAACGGATATCCCTGCGCGGCTCCAGGACATCCTTTCGCCGCGCCAAGATATCCTTTAGAGGCTCCAGGATATCCCTTCGCCGCGCCAAGATATCCCTTTGCCGCTCCAAGATTTCCTTTAGAATCTCCAAGATATCCCTTCGCGGCTCCAAGATTTCCCTTCGCCGCGCCGAGATATCCCTGAGCGGCTCCAAGACATCCTTGAGGCGCCCCAAGCCATCCCTGAGGCGCTCCGGGATATCCCGGAAACTTTCCGGGACATCCGGGAAAGCTCCGCCGCCATCAAGGAATGGTGGGAGCGCTTCTGCCTTCTGCCTTCATTCTTCCGCCTTGCTTTTCTTCGGAGGGGAGAGGGAGAGAAGGAAGCGCCCCCCCCTTGGGGTGGAGGTGGGAGCGTGAGGGAGGAGGCGGAGGAGAAAACTTGAGGCTTGATGGTGTCTTCCCCGACTCCTCTTTCACGTCTGCCGCGTTGCGATTGACTTAGTCAGCGGCCGCGCCTGCCTACGCCAACTCTGCCGTCTTGCAGATTCGCTCGACTTTCTTTGCGGCGGGGGCAATCTCGAACGCGGTAGGCTCACGGGCGCGAGTCGCCTCGTTGGCGATCTGCGGCCAGATCGTCAGGAGTTTCACGGCCTGCGTGTGCATGTCGAGGTTGTGGAACCCGGATTTGAAAAAGAAGATGGTCAATCCGCTGGCTGCCAGCACTTTCCGCTCGACTGGATCACGGCGGATGCGCCCATCGGCCGTGATAATCGCGGGTTTCGGCAAATCGGCGGTGACGGCTTTTATCCAGTCCGCATCGGTTGTCCTCTTATCGAAGCGGTCGTCAAGGTAGCGAACCGCATGGTCCTGGTCGTACGCCTCGATCATCCGGGCGAGGCGCACGGCCAGACATCGATCGAAGAGAAAGTTCACGCGGCGGTTCCGAAGAATTGGTTTTCGAATCGAACCGCGGCGTCGACATCGGCTGCACTGATCCCATACCAGTTCGCCACCCTCTCGGCGTCCCGTCCATTGGCGCCAAAGGCGGCGGCGAGAATTGAAGTGGGGATGGCGCAAGACGCGACGATGGGTTTGCCGGAGGCCCGCGTCGGATCGATTACCACCGCGTCGGCGATTTTCCAGTCAGTGGCGAGCTTGCTGTGCAGATCGTAATCCACACGCTTCAAATAAGGCAGCAATACCTGCGGAATGGCGTGCTGCTGTGAGACAACCTCAAGAAGCTCCTCTTCATCACTGGCCTGTTCCTGCAAATGAATGAACAGCGCCTTGCCATCGGTCTTGAGGCTGCGGTGACTGAATGGGTGCGAGGTATGGAGATACCTGACGAGGGCGGCCCGGGCCTTGCGGAGCGACTGCAACGAAATACCCAGCCCGCGCAGATGGCCGGCAACCAGCACCTCGATCAAATCCAGGAAACTGATGATTCCCTGACCGGAAAAGTCCCCCGACAGGACCGGCCCGCGTTGACGCGGCTCGCGGGGCGTTGATTCGAACCAGGCGCGGACCCGCCCCGCGCTAAGGCCGGCAAGGCGCGCGGCCTCAGCGTAGGTGTAAAGGCCTCTTCCCAGGTATTGTGTGGTCACGGCACTCCTCGTCATGGCTGATTCTACTCTTCTTTCGGATGTCCAGCCAGCCCAGCTATAACTCCCCCGCGAACGCCCGGTGGAGGAGGGATTCATATAAGTCATCGAGGCGGCGGCGGGAGGCGGATTGCTTTTCCTGCATCAACCGGATGTCGGCGACGGCGGCGGCGAATTGCTTTTGCAGGGGATAGATGAGTTTAACGCATGGGCTGCCTCCGGCATGACTAGCATGGAATCAGAGGCGGGAGGCTTGGCGTTGCCGGCGGCAGTCTGGCGCTAAACTCATGCCCCGTTTGGCGAGGGTCAAAGTTCCCCCCTGAACGCCCGGTGGAGCAGGGATTGGTAGAGGTCATCGAGGCGGCGGCGGGAGGCGGATTGCTTTTCCCGCATCCATCGGATGTCGCGGGCGACGACCGCGAATTGCTTTTGCAGGGGCAGGGGCGGGAACCGCTGGGCGACTAGCTTATCCCTACGCATGGTTAACCAGAAACTTCCGCAAGCGGGCAACCAGTCGCGCGCTCGTTCGTAATTGACATTCCCACACCGTTAGGACTCCCCACCCAAGCCGGCGCAGCTTCGCAATTGATCGTTTGTCACGCGCGGTATTGCCCGCGAGCTTAGTCCGCCAGTACGCAACCCGAGATTTGGGCATTCGGTCGCCCGCCGGGCATGAGTGCTGGTGCCAGAAGCATCCGTGGACGAAAATCACCTTGCGAAGCCGGGGGAATACGAGGTCGGGGCTGCCGGGCAGGTCGCGGCGGTGCAGCCGGAAGCGGTATCCAAGCGAGTGCGCAAGGCGGCGGACGAGTCTCTCGGGGTGCGTATCAGTGGACCGCACCAATGACATTCGCCGGCTACGTTCTGCGCGGGTCAGTGTGTCCATCGCGCCTCCTGCGTGCTTGCGATTTTCGCGGCGCTGGCGAAGATGTTCGGCAACCGTGGCAAAGGACATCGACACAAAGGCGTTGAGTGAAGCGTTGCGCGACCTTCTGGCGTTATTGCCCGAAGGCGGCAACATTGACGCGGAGACGCTTTCATCCACGCAATTGAAACGACTTCACGCCCCTTTCAATTGCCAGTTCATCGGGATGCGAGGAAGCGGATTGAGCGCCGCGCGTAAGTAACAAAATGCCGGGCGAGAATTCAACGGAGAACTGACGATGTGGCTCCAACTTGAAGACAATGTCGTTGACGCAATCGCCGAGGAACTGCTTCGCGCTGGCCGCGTTGATCTGGTGAATGCGTTGAAGTCGCGCCAGCGCGCTGCGGCCAACGAGAAACGCATGGCGGATGCGTACACGCGTGCCGCCGAAAATCAGTTTCATCGCGAAGGGGACTTGGAGTTTGACGAAAGCGCGGTTGTCGCGCTTTCCGATGATGGCGGAGCTTATGTGATGGCTTGGAAATGGATCGAACGCGCATCTCTCGGACGCGCAGCCATCGGCGCGGAATCCGCTATAGCTTGAGCTGATAAGCGTGGACGACAGACGCGAATGCGAAGCCATCCATCAGCACAATGGGGAGCTTTCCCGGCTCGGTCGCCTCAAGAATCGCGGCGCGGGAGAAATGGCTTGTGGTTACCACGAGTCCTCGCGCGTGCGGCTGCAAGCTGCCGCGCAACTCCGCCACTTCCCTTCGGCCAACCGTGTGCAGCCAGCGCTTCGCCTGCGCCTGGAGCATCATGTCCTTCAATGGCCACAGATTGGGGCCGGCCAATGCATTCACATCGATTCCACCATCCTGCGAATACTGCGTCACTTCCACGCGGTCGAAGCCCACGCGTAAGAGCGTATCCTTAACGATATGTTCGAATGACTGAGGCTCCAATCCCAAGAGCTGGCTGCGAATTGATTCGATTAAGAGCGGATCAGCCTTCGGCGACTGCACCAAGGCAGGCGGATTCACTATTTCGCGGTCATTCTCCGAATCCGGCTCCCGGGCCCGGGCCTCTGATAGAACCTTGGCCGACAGCGCGGCGTCAATCGCGGGAGGAATTTCCTGCGGCGTGCCGTGGATGCGCATCTCGAAAAGCCAGACTTGCCGCTTCGCCAGACGCACATCAACTTGAGTTTCGGGATAGTGACGGGTGTATTGGAGGAGGCCGAGGAAGCGCCAGCGCTTCGGCCCGATCTTCTTGTCCCGTCGGCTGCCGATCAGGATGAATCCGTAGATCGGAAACGGGTTGAGAAGTTGCTGCGGGATCCGCTGATTCATCCCCGCAAGCGTTTGATCGCCCTCCCGACCCGCACCGGTGTACACGAGCACTGAGCCTTCGATGCGGTCGTGGTAGGGGTTTTCTTTCGCCTGCCGGGCGGATACGTCGGAGGTCATCACGACGAGTCGCTTGACCGTGCCGTCTTTCTTCAAGCAGACGCGCACGCCGCCCGCGTTTCCCACTTCGAGCGCTGTCTGGATTTCTTCGCTGGAATAGAGTGAGTTGATGACGAACGAGGTGGCGCTCTTTGTCATGCGGCGTGCCCCAAGTGGCGGACTGCTGGCGATGGTTACGCTACGGACGCCGGCATTGTAGCGAAGTGTTCATTAATTATCGCCCGTCGCCATTTTCTCCAGCCGCGCTAAATGATCCGTCCATTCCTCATCCCCTTTCAACTTCACTTCCGGAAAGCGAAGCTGATGAAGGATGTAGCTGTAGTAGTTCGCGAAGCCCTTACGAAGCAACCCTTTCACGTTCTCGAAGATGAACGCCTTGGGCTGGATTTCGCGGACGGCTCGGACGGCATGCGGAAACAGATTGCGCGCATCCTCCTGCCCGAGGTGCTTGCCGCCAAGAGAGAAGGGCTGGCAGGGAGGTCCGCCGGAAATGAATTCAACGCGATCGGCGTACTGCTTGAAATCGTGGCGACTGACATCCCCTTCGATGATGTTCCAATCTGATGCGTGGCCGCGCCCCGCGCGTGCGTTGAGGCGGAGCGTGTTGCAGGCATCGTGATCCCATTCGATCAAGACTTCATGATCAAAGCCCGCCCGCGACGTGGCGATGGCGAGGCCTCCAGCGCCAGCAAAAAGTTCGATGGACTTCATGTGGACTCCTACCGCGACCGACTATGGCGGGCATCCTGCCCGACGGGATTGTTATAGCATGGGAGTACCTATTCGCGGAAGGCGCGACCGATTTACCGCTCCTGAATTGTTTATCGTCCTTAAAATTATTGGCTGGGCGTGGTCAGTCTTCGCTCGGATGGAGTGCGGCAGCTTCTCTATTGCGGAAGAAGAATGGAAGGAATGAGTACATACAATGAAAGGCTCTCTCCCCATCCGACCGCGGCCCAGAGAAGACCCAACCCACCATCCCGCGTGCGAGCGAGTTGCGAGTTGCGGGTTGCTGGTTGCGAGTTTTCTACTGACTACTGTCTACTGACTACTGACTACTTCCTCCCCCCCGACCGCGGCCCGAAGATAACCCAGCCCACCCTCCCGCGAGCGAGCAGTAGGCGGTGGGCGTGGGCAGTCGGCAGTGGCCAGTCGGAAGCAGGCAGGCGGCGGCGAGAGGCTTTCTTCTTCCATTCTCCCTCTCTGTCCCTTCGCGCCTTGGTGCCTTGGCGTTCATCCCCCGCTCACTCTCCCCATCCGACCGCGGCCCAGAGAAGACCCAACCCACTATCCCGCGAGGAACGAGTTGCGAGTTGCGGGTTGCTGGTTGCGAGTTTTCTACTGACTACTGTCTACTGACTACTGACTACTTCCTCCCCCCCGACCGCGGCCCAGAGAAGACCCAACCCACCATCCCGCGGAGGGGGGGGCGGACAGCAGGCGGCAGGCAGGTAAGACAAAAGCCGGTGCAGGCGAGGACGCGCGTACCACAACCGGAATTCCTACTGCCTACTGTCTCCCCCGCGGCCGTTGGACGTTGGACGTTGAACGCCTCATCTTCCTTCCTCTCCCTCCCCCCGCCGCGGCAATAAAAGGCAGAAGGCAGAGGGCAGAAGGATGAAGGATGAAGGATGAAAAGGAGAAGAATCCATCGCGCTGCCGCCCGGCGAGGCGAGGCGGGGCGGTATGATCGGCCGCCCCACGCCCCCCCCTCCGAAGATCGCTGCGCTCTTGCTTCTTCGGGCGGAGTACCGCCCGACATCGTGATTACCCGACCCACGGGCAAGATGCCGCGTGCTACCTCAAATCCACGCCCGCCCCTGTCGGGTTCATCCCAGAAACTCCACCATCCGCCTTGCCAGCGCTTGTTTCAGCGCGGGCATCTCCGGCGTGCGCGGGCCGAGGATTTCGAGGAGGGTGGTGACCGGGCGGCCCAGGCCGCAGGGGTTGATGAGGTTGAAGTAGCGCAGATCCGTCGAATGGTTCAGCGCGATCCCATGCAGCGTCACCCCCCGCCGGATGCGCACGCCCAGCGCCGCGATCTTTGACAGTGCTGAGTGCTGAGTGCTGAGTGCTGAGTTGAACGAGTTGCGAGTTGCGAGTTGCGAGTTGTGAGGAGGGTCCGTTGTCCGTTGTCCGTTGTCCGTTGTCATTTTCGAATCGCGCGCATCAACTGACAACGGACCACTGACAACTGACAACGGACCTTCTCGCTTCTCGCTTCTGACTTCTGACTTCTGTCCCAAAACCCACGCCCCCGGCGCTCCCGCATCCTTCACCGCCTCCACCCCAAACTCTCCGAGGGTGGCGATGAGGATGTCTTCGAGAAGATGCACGTAGCCGCCGACACTCAGCCCCCGGTCGGCCAGGCGGATGATCGGGTAGGCCACGAGCTGGCCGGGGCCGTGGAAGGTGATGTCGCCGCCGCGGTCGGACTCGACGACTTCAACGCCCATCTCCGCCAGCGCCTCGGCCGATGCCAGCAGATTCTTCGCGCTGTCGGCCGCCCGCCTTCCGAACGTAATCACCGGCCGATGCTCCAGCAGAAACAGCACGCTTTCCCCGCCGGCCGAAACCTCCGCGTGCGCTGACTCCTGCAGCGCCCACGCCTCGCGGTAGCTAATGAGATTGAGATCGCGAATGATCACGCATCCACCAGCTCCACCCGCACCCGATCCACCCGCTGGGGCTCGGCCGCCAGGATCGTGTATTTCGCCCGCTCGTGCTGGAAGGAGGTCCCCGCCGGCGGGATTCGCCCGAGTGTCATCGATATGAACCCGCCCAGCGTCTCGTACCCCGCATCCTCCGGCAGGTGCAAATCCATCTGCCGATTAAGATCGACGATATACATCCGCGCATCGACCTCCGCGCTCTTCTCATCGATGCGCTTGAACGAAGATGGCCCGGCCGGCTCATGCTCATCGGAGATTTCCCCCACCAGCTCTTCGAGGATGTCTTCGATGGTGACCAGGCCCGCCGTGCCGCCGTATTCATCGGCCACGATGGCGATATGCACTTTCTGGATTCGAAAATCCTTGAGCAGATCGCGCAGGGGTTTGATCTCGGGGACGAACACGGCCGGCCGCATCGCCGAGCGGATGTTGAACTCCTCGGGAGGCTGGCCGAGATGCTTGAGCAGGTCGCGGGCATAGAGGATGCCGGCGATGTGGTCGAGGGTGTCATCGTAGACCGGCACGCGCGAGTGGCCTGATTCTTCGAGAGTCTTCTTGACCTGCTCCAGCGAGGCGTGAATCTCCAATGCCACGATCTCCGGCCGCGCCGTCATGATCTGGCCGACCTGGGTATCGCGGAACTCGATGACCGATTCGATCATCTCGCGCTCCACCCGATCGACCACGCCATCCTTCTCACCCTCGGCGACCACCGACATGATCTCCTGCTCGATCTCCTCGGCCTCGGGCTCCTTGTGCCCGCCCGCCAGGCGGAGGACCATGCGATCGACCCCGTGCATGATCCGCGTGAATGGGAGGAATATAATCCGCAGCGCCAGGAGCACGCCGCCGAAGATCCCGAGTATCGGCTCGGCCGCGTGGCGCGAGATGGCGTGGGGGATGGCCACCGAGCTGAGGACGGTCAGCACCATGGTGGCGATGGTGGCCAGCAGGTAATGCGTCCACCAGTGGTGATCGGGGTTGTCGAACACCCGCAGCAGGGCCAGGAGGATCAGGATGTTGGCCACCAGCCGGCAGGAGGCGGTGACGAAGATCAGGTCCGAGGTATTGCGGATCAGCGGCTCGTAGAGGCGGGTGCGGCCGCGAATTTCCAGGTAATCCGAAAGCCGCGCCCGCGAGTAATCGCGCAGGCAGTAGGCCGCGATGGAGAACGCCAGCGAAGCCAGGATCGCCGCGACGAGCGTGAGCGCGAGGAGCAGTGTCATCGGTTCCCCCGTCGTGGTGCAGGCTTAAACACGGCCCCCACGCCGATCTGATTGAGGATGGAATCTTCCCTGGCGTGCATCTTGGCGAAGTCGCGCTCGGTTCTATCGTCATACCCGCACAAGTGCAACATGCCGTGCAGCGCGTAGAGCAGCAGCTCCTCGCGCAGGGCCACGCCGCGGGCCTTGGCCTCTTTGGTCGCATAGGGCACGCACACATACACTTCGCCCGCGATCGGCCGGCCTTTGCCATCCAGATCGATCGGGAACGTCAGCACATCCGTCGGCCCGGCGAGGCCCATAAAATCCATGTGCAGCCGCGACATGGTCGCGTTATTGGTGAGAATGACCTGCATCTCCGCCAGCCGCGCCCGCAGCAGGGGCCGGGCAGCCCCCAGATATTTGCGGAGATACCGAACGTGAGCCCGGGCAAGGCGCGGCGGCTGCGGGGTGACTGTGAGCGCGAAGGCGGGCATGGGAATGGCAATGTCAAACGGCCAATGCCAAATGTCAAATGTCAAACGATGTTTGCGGCCCTTATCCCACTTCGCAGGTTGGCGCAGCGGTCGAAGGGAGGATACAGATGGCGGGTAGCGATTGGTGCCAAAAAAAAATCGTCTCATCGTCTCATCGTCTCATCGTCTCATCGTCCCTCTTCCACCTCCTCCCCCACCCACCCCATCATCCGCTCCGTCACCTCCCCCGCCCCCCCGCCGCCCTCCCCAAACTCATGCTTCTCCACCCGCCCCACCGGCATCACCTGCATGATGCTGTTCGTCAAGAAAACCTCATCCGCCTCCAGAAGCATCTCGATCGAAATCGCCTCCAGCCTCACCGGCAGTTTGTTCTTCAGCGCGATCTCCAGCACCGCCCCGCGCATGACTCCCGGCAAAACATTAGACCGCTTGTATGGACACGCGGCCGCCACGGAGGGAATCAGCAGGTCATCGTTCGTCGGCGGCGTGACCAGCACTCCATCTTTCACCATGAACACATTGGAGATGCTCCCCGACTGCAAAAAGTTATGCACGTTGAACCACAGCGCCTCCCCCGCCCCGCCCCGCGCGGCCTCGCGCATCGATGCCAGGCGCGATTGATAGTTCAGTGTCTTATGCCCCGCCTGGATATCGTACGGGTTGAGCTTCTGCTCATCCTCCACGACGACGCTCATTCCCTGCGCGTAGAAACTGGCCGGGTAGGGCTGCAGCTCCGTGGCGGTCACGAAGCAGTTGGGCGTCAGCACCATCCCCTGCTTCACATCCGCTCTCGCCTGCCCGCGCGTCACCGTCACCCGCAGCCGCGCATCCGATAGATTGTTCCGCCCCATCGCCCCCATCACCGCCGCCTCCAGTTCCCCATCCGAATACTGCAACGGGATTAATAGCTCCTCGCACGATCGCCGCAGCCTCTGAAAATGCCGCGCCAGCCGGAACACTTTCCCCTCCTTGGCCCGCATGGTGGTGACCGCGCCCGCCCCGTGCAGAAGCCCCGTATCCCGCAACGAAATCTGCGGCCCATCCTCATCCACGAATTGCCCGTTCATCCAAGCGGTTGCCATAGCCGGTGATCTTACGGACCGCCCCGGTTTTTTCACCCTTCTCAATGCGCCGCTCGGCTTGCGGATGGCGGAGGCGGTTCGATGGCCTTCGATCCGCAATCCGCGAATCGCCAATCCGCGCTCCGCAATGCAACACGGGGCGGCAAATTCTGCGCCAGGCGGGTTGCAATCAACTCTTCGACGGTTAATTTAGGCGGGAGAATGGATTCATCCTGCCCGGGTTGCCCGGGCGGGTTCCCGTTTGGGTTGCATGGAGGCTGCTATGGCTTGCATATCGGGATCGCGTTTTCTGGGGCTGTCGGGCTTGCTGGTGCTGGCGGTGGCGGCCGTGGTGGGGGGCGGGCTGGCGGGATGCTCGGACATGATCACCTATTCCAACGAGGCCCGGGAATCGGGAATCGAGGCCTACAACCAGGAACGCTACGCCGATGCGGCCGGTGCATTCCGGGCGGCCCTGAAGCAGGATCCGCGCGACTATCAATCGCAATACTTTCTGGGAATGGCCTCGCTGAAGCTGGGGAGCTGTCAGCAGGCGATGGTGGCCTTCCGGTCGTGCCTGGACATGCGCACCCTGACCAACGCCGGGCGCGAGGATACCACCACCGCGATCAAGGCGATGGATGGGCTGGCGCAGACGATCGTCAAGTCGGATGCGGGGGATGTCGAGGTCGACAAGGTCGAGGCCAGCGCCCGCAATACCAAAGGCGCGGCCGCGGCTCAGGACTATTTCATTCTCGGCAAAGTCTTCCGCTATCGCGGCCTGCCCGATGTGGCCCTGGACTACTACAACCGGGCCTGCATCGCGGACAATAAGAACTTCGACTATCTCAAAGAGTACGGGCTGTACTGCGAGCAACTGGCGCAGGCGCAGCGGGCCGAGCAGTCCCTGCGGCAGGCCTATGCCATCAACGCCAATGACTCAGAGGTCAGCGCCGCCCTGACCCGCCTGGGCATCGTGCCCGGCCTGAGCCTGCGCAACAAGGAAGATCTCAGCAAGCCCCTGGTCCCCAAGGGGCCGATTCCGGAAATGGATATGAACAAGATCAAGTCCGCGTTCGGAGGCGGCAGCGAGCCCGCCCCGGCGCGGCCCGCGCCAGTGGTCACTCCTTCTCCATCACCCGCCCCGGCGACGGGGAATACGGCGCTGCCGCGGGATTGAGGGAAGGGTTGTTAGTTGTCAGTTGTCAGTTGTTAGTGGAAAGAACGAAAAGCGGCGGACCCGGTTGTCGGGTCCGCCGCAATTCTTTCCTGCCCTCTGCCTACTGCCTACTACTTCCTCACGCCGCGATCATCGCGCTGGGAGCGTGCTGAGCCAGCCAAAAGCGGTCGGCAGGGACGCGAACTTACATGGGCGCTGGATGCCGGCAAATTTGGCAATACGAAAACAGGTCCTTGAATCGCTCGCTCGCTTCTTCGCCAAGCTCCACACGAACCTCAAACCGACATTCCCAAATATCGTAAATCCGAACAACCTTGCCGCGATGTTTTCCCACGAGAATGCGCACCCAATCGCCTGCGGCATAGGGGGCTCCATTGCGCCGCGCCTGGAATTGATACAACGGCGGGAAGAAAACCGCGGCAGCAAGAAAGCCAATCAAAAAACCAAGAACGGCCGCGGCGATCAGCAGGATGATGAACCACACTATCGGAATGGCGTCAAGCCGAACGCCCGGGAGCAAACGGATCGCGCACCAGGTTACGCAGCCCACCGTCGATGCGATCAGAATAAAATAAAGCGGCAAGTTATATGCAAATACCATTTGCGATATTGCCGCGGGCCGCGTCATCATTGGACGATGATAAGCGGCGAAGAGTCGTTAAGAAAGAAATCGCATCCCACCCAGTTTGATGCCGGTGGCAGTGCAGGCGCTAAACTCCAGCGCTCCCCAGCCCCTTCAAGCCATTACTCTTCTCTTCTTCGTCCCTCGGTCCCTTTGCGCCTTGGCGTTCATCCTCGGCCGATGCGGATCAACGCGAAGTCGGCGCACAAAGGCGCAGAGCCGCAAAGGCACAGTGAAGAAAAGCTTGTAGTTCGCGGTTTGGACTTTGCCGGTATGCTTCCGGCGGATTTGGACTGAACAACGAAGCGGCCGCGCTCGAGGGCGCGGCCGCTTGGCTTCTATTCATCATTCATCATTCATCATTCAGCACTACTGCCTACTGCCTACTGCGCACTGCCTACTTCCTCAAATCGTCTTATCCTTCCCCGGCATCGGCACCGGCGCCACGGGCAGCGGCCCGAACTCCAGCTTCTGCGGCACCAGGCTGACCTGTGAACCCAGAGCCTGCTGCCAGGTGACGACCTGGCCGGTGTAGGCGGACATTCGGCCCATGACGGCGGTCAGGACGGACTCGGCGATGCGCTCGCCTTCGTTTAACGGCTTGCCGGCACGGATGGAGGCGATCAGGTCGGCGTGTTCGGTGACGTAGGGGTTGACCATCTGCTTGGCGGGGAACTTGAAGGAGAGGCCGCCCTGGTCATCGAGGATCTTGCCGCCGGAGACCATGGCGCTGCCCTTGGTGCCCTGGAAGGTTTCGGAGACGCGGTTGTAGCACTGATCCTGCTGGCGCGACATGGAGGTGACGTGCGAGCCATCGGAGTATTCGAAATCCACCGCGAAGTGGTCGAAGACCATGCCGAAGGCCGGATCGGTGCGCACCTGCCGGCCGCCCAGGGCAATGGCCAGCTTGGGATGGCTGCCCATGATCCAGTTGCCGATGTCGATGTTGTGGACGTGCTGCTCGACGATGAGGTCGCCCGATAGCCAGGTGAAGTACTGCCAGTTGCGGAGCTGCCATTCCATATCCGTCCAGTTCGGCTGGCGCGGCTTGGACCAGAGCTCGCCGCCAATCCAGTAGACCTGCCCGGCCAGCACCTTGCCGATCGCGCCATCCTGGATGCGCTTGACGGTCTCCACGTACAGCGGGTCATGCCGGCGCTGGGTGCCGGCGACGAGGCCGAGGTTCTTCTGGGTGGCCACCTTGGCGGCGGCCATGATCTGCCGGCAGCCGGGGGCATCAACCGCCACGGGCTTCTCGGCGAAGACGTGCTTGCCCTGCTTGATGGCTTCATCGATCATCATCGGCCGGAAACCGGGGGGCGTAGCCAGGATGGCGTAGTCCACCTCGGGCAGGGCCAGGAGCTGCTTGTAGGAATCCCAGCCGGAGAAGCAGTTCTTGACGAAGTCGAACTGGTTCTTGGGTTTGTCGGCCCACATCGTCTTGGTTTCATCGATCTTGTCGGGGAAGAGATCGGCGATGGCGATGAGCTTGACGTTCGGATCGGCTTCGAGGGCGTTGGCGACCGCGCCGCGTCCGCGTCCGCCGCAGCCGACCAGGCCGATCTTGATGGTGTCATTGCCGGCGGCGTGGGCGAAGTTGCTGCCCAGGGCGGCGAAGGTGGCGTAAGCGGCGGCGGCGGTGGTGCCGGTCTTGAGCAGGCCGCGGCGGGAGAGACCCGGTTTGGCGAGTTGGCTGGGGCGGGCGATTGGTTGTTTGTTCGACATCGCGAAGTTTCCTTTCATCAGAATTGCCGGCCGGGCGATTGCGAAGGCGCGGCCAGGCAGACGAAGTTTGGGTTCGAGGGGCTGAGAACTGCCGTAATATCGTGGCGGATTGTACGAATCCGCCCGGCAAGAGGCCAGACCTCCGCTATTGATATCGCACTGGACGTGCGCGGTTGATTCCCATGTAGCATGGGCATCTTGCCCATGTTAAAGGGGGGGGCAATTTCAGGGACCGGATTCGCGGCAGCCGCGGACACGGGCAAGATGCCCGCGCTGCGAAAGACCTGTCAGAGCGATGTGAGGCGACTCGTTGCCCTCTTGGAGAATCTATTATGGCTGAGATCTATGTGAGCACCGATGTGGAGACCGATGGCCCGATCCCGGGGCCGAATTCGATGTTGTCTTTCGCGTCGGCGGCATTTAAGGAGGATATGACGCTCATTGGAACCTTCGAGGCCAATCTCGAATTGCTGCCGGGGGCGAGCGGCGATCCAAAAACGATGGAGTTCTGGAAGCAAAACACGACCGCGTGGGAAGCCTGCCGGAAGAACACCAAAGACCCGGCCGATGCGATGAGCCAGTATGCCGACTGGCTCAAGACGCTGCCGGGCAAGCCGGTGTTCGTCGCGTACCCGGCCGGTTTCGATTTCACGTTCGTCTACTGGTATCTGATCAAGTTCACGGGGGCCAGCCCCTTCTCCCATTCCGCGCTGGACATCAAGACTCTGGCGATGGCCGCGCTGGGGTGCGGATATCGCGATGCGGTGAAGCGGAACATGCCCAAGTCATGGTTCGATGAAGGCGTGCCGCATACGCATGTGGCGCTGGATGATGCGATCGAGCAGGGGAGGCTGTTCTGCAACGTGCTGGCGGCGGTGCGGAAGAGATGAACCACCAAGGGCACGAAAGCCACGAAGAATGCGAAGATGGAGAATGGAAGATGGAGAATGGAAGATAGAGGATGGAGGGGATGGGTTGAATTGGCCGGTGCATCGTGCTCAGGATTCAATGCTGCGATGCACTGACAGCGCGGGTGGATTGTATCTGGGGCGATTCGAGTTGGAGCACTTTGAGGGGAAGCTGGAGGGTGATCTCGAATTGCTGATTCGGCTGGAGGGCAGCGATGAGTGTGCCGCCCAATCCCTCGGCCACGCGGCGGCAAAGCGGTAGTCCCAAGCCATGGTGCCCTTCGGCGTTGTTGCGGGAAACATCGTGACGCCAGAAGCGCTCGAAGATGTGAGTAATATCGGCGGGGGAAAGGGTGCAGCCGCTGTTTCGGACGGTGAGGGTGAGACGGGCGGGGCGGAGGGGGTTCTTACCTGGGGATGACGGGGAAACTGCATCATCCATCGCGATTTCGCAATGGACAATGATCTGCCCGCGGGTGTTGGCGTAGGAGACGGCGTTATCGAAGAGATTGCGGATGATCAGACAGAGGTGGATCGGGTCGATCTGGACGATCAGTTCATCGGGGAGGTCGAATTGCGGGCTGAGCTGTCGTGCGGCCGCGCGGTCGGCGCAGTTGAGCCATTGCTCGTGGAGGAAGGTGGGCAGGTCCACGGGCTCTGGGTTGACCGGGAGCTGGCGTGATTCGGCGCGGGCCAGCATGAGGAGGTTGTCGATCATCACGCTGGTGCGGCGGGTGGTTTTGAGGCACTGGCTGATGACGGCCTGGTATTCGCGCGGCTGGCGCGGCTGCGAGGCGGCCACCTCCAGCGCCGTCTGGATGCCGGCCAGGGGCGTGCGCAGCTCGTGGGCGGCATCGGCCGTGAAGGCGCGCTCGCGGTCGAAGGCGGATTCCAGCCGGCCGAGAAGTTCGTTGAGCCGGCCGACCACGGGGGCCAGTTCCTCCGGTGCATCGGGGAGAAGGATGCGATGATTCAGGTCGGCCTCGCCCATGCTGGAGATTTGCGCGGCCAGCTTGGAGACGGGGCGCAGGCCGCGGCGAACCAGAAGTGTCATCAGGGCGGCCGAGACCATGACGGCCGCGCTGCAGAGGACGATCAGGCGGATGCGCAGGGCGAAGAGCGCGGAATCGAGCTTGGTGGTCGGCCGGGCCAGGAGAAGCGTCACCGGGCCGGGAACATAGGAATGCGTGGGCATCGGGTCGCCCGCGGCGATGCGATCCTGCTCCTCGCGCGTTCCCTCGTCGCGCTCGAAGCGGGGCATGAAACTGTATTGGATCAGCCGGCCGGGATGGCCTGAAGGAAGGGTTAATTCGCCGAGGTGGGCCGCCGGCGCAGGCGCGGCTGCCGCGCCATTGGCGGTGGGCAGGGTCGTCGGCAAGGGTGTGAAGGCTTGCAGATCGCGCTTTTCGAGGGAGACCGACTGCGCCAGGGTGTGGCCATTGGCCAGGAGAATCTGGAAATACTCCAGATCGCGGGCCCTGGAGAACTCGGGCATCTGCGCGGGCTGGCCTTCGAAGACCATGCGCTCATCGTGCTGCTCGGTCTGCCCGGCCAGTGAGATGGCCTTTTGCCGAAGCGCATCATCGAACTCGTTGAGCAGTGCCGACTGCACTGAGAAGTAGAGCGAAAAACTCATGGCCGCCAGGACCAGGGACGTGCCGGCGGCGGTGGTCAGTGTGAGACTGAGCTTGAGCGAGCGCCGGGAGCGCGGAGGGGCATTGGGCGCAGCATGAGCGGGTGAGGGCAGAGAGGGGTCTGAGGGGGGCGCGGGGAGAGATGGATCGGGCGCGTTCATTTATTCGCCATCCTCTCCCAACCCCAGCATATAGCCCTGCCCGCGGCGGGTGTGCAGCAGGCGGGCCATACCGGGGCGCTCGATTTTCTTGCGGAGCAGGCCGACGAAAACATCGACGACATTGGAATCGGCGGCCGAGTGGAAGTCGTAGACGTGGTTCCAGATCTCGGCGCGGGTGACGATGCGCTCGGGATTGGCGGCCAGGAATTCCAGAAGCGCGTATTCCCGCGCGGAGAGGGGCACTTCGCTGTCGCCCCGGCGGACTTTGCGCGAGGCGGTGTCGATTTCCAGATCGGCGATCCGCAGCAGGGGGGATTTGGCCGAGTTCTTGCGCCGCGCCAGCACGCGCACGCGGGCCAGCAGTTCGGCGAATTCGAAGGGCTTGATGAGGTAATCATCAGCCCCGCTGTCCAGGCCCTTCACGCGGTCATTGGGAGTGTCGCGGGAGGTCAGGATGAGCACGAAGGCCCCCTGGCGCGATTGGATCTGCCGCAGTTGACGAAGAAGCGATAAGCCATCCAGGCCGGGGAGCATCAGGTCGAGAATGATGATGTCGAAGGCCCCCTCGACGGCCAGATTAAATCCAGATGGCCCATCGGCGGCGACGGCCACATCGTACCCCGCCTCGCGCAGGCCTTGTTCCAGCGAATCGCGCAGCAGGTCGGAATCTTCGATGATGAGCAGGCGGTTCATGGTGGCCCCGAAAACCATACAGGTTACCGGGATTCACGCAACATAATCGGGTCAAGATGAAGCGGAGGTGATAACCGCAGGGCCAGCATGCGAGTTTCGCATTGCCCGCGCGACCTACCCAAGGAGCTTGATCAGCCAGAGTTTGGCGACGATCAGGACCGCGCAAAGCCCGATCACAACCAATGTGGTGCCCAGGACGCCTTCATTCTCGTGGTAGGTGTGGGAGGCCGGACGGAGTTTGACGCCAAAGCACGGATCGCGCGATTCGCGCCGCTCGGGGGCCGGGCGGGTGGTCTCGGCATCAGGATGGGTGGTCGAGGCGTTCATCATTGGGTTACTTCGTAGTGTAGAGACGCCGGGTGCAGGTTTCTATTCCCTGAACGCGGTGGTCCCGTGTGGAGTTATCGCGGAAGGGGGGCGGGGGTTGCAGAGAAAGCAGGAAGTTGAAAGGAATCGCCCTCGGGCAATTAAGTCTGGGACTTGGGTGGGAATCTCCCTTTTGCAATCAGGATGGCACGTACCTTTAAATATACGGGTAGATTGATGGAAAGCACTGCGATCGTTGCCCGAGCCGGCGCAGTTCGTCCGATCAACTCTTCCCCGCGCCAGGTGAAATGGAGGTCCCAGTTGTCTTTTCGCGGATGAAATAGCTCGACAACCCGCCCGGTAACCGGATCAATTCCGGACAAGTTCGTTCCCTTATGAAGATTGCAGTGCAGGCAGGCAAGAGCCAAGTTGTCTTCGGTCGTCGGCCCGCCATGTTTTTCAGCGATGACGTGATCGATGTGGAACGTCAACTCTGAATCAGACTGGTGCATCTGGCAATATTCGCATTGATCGCGAGCGCGACGGCGCACCCATGCATCAAGGCTTGCGAGCATTGCTATTCCCCAGCTTCATCGAGGACGTGGCGTGCCCGCGCCTTGAGTATCGTCAGGAGATGATTGGCATAGTTGTAGGACTCGATTTCCTCGCGCTCGCCAGGCGTGATCGTGTCAGATTTGACCTTTTCCAGCAGTTCCGAGACACGCGATTGGTCCGCAGGCGAAAATCCCATCCGAAGAAAATATCGGGCCACGCTCGGGATGAGAGCTTCATCCGCCGGCTGAAAAATCCGCTCGAAGATCGATATGGGAGTGTCGGTTGTCACAGCACGGAATTATAGCGTGGCATCCGCGAGTTGGGAGGAAAAAACTTCCTTGGCCATCGGAAAATCAATTTCAGAGAGGCCACTGTCTATCTCCCCGCCGTCCCGCCCGGCAGGGGCGCGGCCGATGATGGCCCACTTGGCGGATCGAACGGATTGCGTGGGGCCGGAGCACCGGGAGCGCCCGGCGTTCCCTGAGTCGGCGCGGGTGCCTTTTGCGACATCGCCGCCGGCGGCCAATCGTACGGGCCTGCAGAATGCCGCTGGATGCGGACGTAATAGGTGGCTTCGCCGCGGTCGGGGACGACCAAGCCGCGCCAGGTCTGGTGCAGGCCGGAGATTTCGGGGAAATCGACCGTGATATCGTGGCGGCCGGGGGGCAGGCGGAGGGGGATCAGAAAGACCGTTCGCGGGAGCATTTCCCAGGTGCGCGTGTCGGCCTGGCTGGAGGCTTTGAGAAGCGCGCCCGCGCCGATCAGGGCGATGGCGGCGGTGGCATCGCGGCGCTGCTCCGAGCCGGTGGAATTGCTGGCGCGGTAGGCCTCGTAGCCGCCGGCGGCGATCAGCCCGGTGCCGACGACATCCTTTACGGCGCGGATGGTGTCGATGTCCTGCCAGCGCTTTTCCTGAGCCAGGGAGAGAAGGTCGATCGTCGGCATCGCGGCCATATCGCCACTGCGCGGGCCGACGGCGACCTGATTGCCGATGATCACGCGCGGGATGGGAATCGAGCCGACCTCAAAGGGCTTGGGGCCAAAACCGACGAACGCGCCATCGTAGGGGTTGGTCACCCGGCGCGGCCCCTGCCCGAAATCGACGACCAGCAGCACGTTGGACTCGAAATTGCGGCGCGGGTCGGCGAGGCTGCCGATGTTTCGGCGCAGCTCGACGGCGCGGTTGAAATTCTTCAGCGCGTTCTGCTCATCGCCCATTCGCTGAAAGCACTTGGCCAGCATGATGTAGCCGATGACGAAATCGGATTCGACCTTGCGGTATTGATCGTCCTTGTTCTTGCTCTCGCCGTAGTCGCGGAGTTTGAAGAGCGAATTCTCGAAGGCAGCGCGGGCGTTCTCGTAGTCGTGCTGCATGTAGTAGATGACGCCGAGATAGAAATTGACCATCGCCTTTTCGAAAGGCTCGCCCTTCCAGACCTTCATCTTTTCGCTGAAAATCGCGGCCGCCGCGCCGCGCCCGCCGGAGTTGGTGCCGGTGGAGTTGATCACCTCATAGGCGTTGAGGAAGGCGCTCTCGGCGGTGTCGAGGTCGTATCCGGCCAGCGCCGATGAGCCGAGGCGGGCGTTGTTCAGGACGTAGTTTTCATCGGTCTTGTTGGCCAGCGGACGGAGGACCTCAGTGGCATGGCCGTAGTCGGCCAGGCGGTAATCCTCGATGGCGTAGTGGGCTTTGCGCTCATCCTTGGTTGGGCCGCAGCCGGTGAGGAGCAGGCAGTAGGCAGTGGGCAGTAGGCAGGCAAAGAGGATGCAGCGAATGGGTTTCATGGGTTGGCCGGTTTGAATGAGATCGTCGCCGGACGAATCGAGGAAAAGTTCCAGCACGGGCGGGACGCCCGTGTCACGGCCGATTCTAATCCAAAAATCCTTTGACTGCGGACTTTTTCACTTCATATTTTCCGGTCCACAGGAGCGTGCCGGCGTTCAGATCGGTCAGGGAGTAGACGCAGAGGTAGTAACTGGCCCGCCGTTTGGAGGATTCATCGGTGATGGAGGAAAACCGCGCGGTCAGGGCGAATTCCGGCTGAACCCTGTCGGGGTCCGGCCCGCGGTCGAGCTCGCGATCGCGGATGGCGTACCAGTTATCGCGGTTCATCACCCAGGTAAATCGGTCCCGCGCCTGCTCGGCCAGCAGCGCCCGCAGACGGGCCACAAATGCTTCCTTGGCCCCGCGCGGCAGGATTTCGCCGATCATCTTGTTCTCGACCGGCTGAATGACCACTTTCAGCGTTCCGCGCGTGCGAATCTCGGCCTGCACGAGCGGATCGCCGAGGATTTTCATCGTCATGTCATCGGTCATCTCGACCAGATCGACCGAGTCGAGCGCGGTGGTCTTGCCGTGAGAGAGGGCGGTGTTCTTGGGGCAGCCGGCTACGAACATGACAAGAATAGCGCCACAGAAAAGGGAGCAGATCGTGCGAAGAAGAGGTTGAGGCACAGATGAACGCAGATGAACGCGGATAAAATTCATTGAGAAACATCTTTCAATGTCATGTTGAGCGAAGCGAAACATCTGGCTTCGCATACAAGGGACGTGGCCTCAACGTACCGGCAAGACCCCATTCGCTTCGCTCAGGGCAAGCTCTTCGCAAGCTCAGGGAGACGCCTCGTTCTTCTCCGCGTTCTCTGCGCCTCCGCGGTGAAAAATCCGCGGTGAAAAACCCGATTACCGCCGAACCTTCACTTCATACCGCATCGGGATTTCCGTGCCGCCGCCGTCGGAGCGGATGTCGGCCAGCGTGAAGGTGAACAAATAGTAATTGGTCTCGCGGTTGGGCATGTCCATCACCTTGCCGGTCAGCGCGAAATCGGGTTGGACGCGATTGGCCGGGGGGTTGCCAATGCCGCCGTTGCGGGCGGGGTCGTTCTGGGCGAAATCATCGCGCTCGGCGCGGGTGGGGTCCAGTTCGCGGTTGCGGATGCCGAAATATTTGTCTTTGTTGGAGACGATGGCGATGCGATCGCGGCCCTGCTCGGAGATGTTGGTCTTGAGCCGCTCGAGGAAAATATCGTAGTTAAAATGGCGGCGGCGGGTGAAGTCCTCAAGGCCCGTAAAGACCACGGTCAGCCGGCGCGGCGAGTGGTTCACTTCCGGCAGCGAAAGAATCTTCTGCACCAGCAGGTCGGACGCTTCGACCACTTCAGACGACTGCAACCCGCGATCGCCAGGTTCCAGATCGGTCACCGGCGGGCGCTCGTTCCGGTAATGCTCGGGCTTGTCGGTCTGGCATCCAACCAGCGTCCCAAGAGTGGCCAAGCCAAGCACCGCAATGGACTTACGCAAGAAATTCATGGTGGCTCCTGTGTCGAAATCGTTGAAAAGGGGGTTTGTTGTTGTTTCGGCAAACGAAGACTCGGGCATTGGTTTTTACTGCCCGCAACACGCTAGACACCGCCGGGGCCGGTTGGATGGACCGAATTACGCCATCTTTCGCAGGGGATGTGTGTCATAAGGGAGGCCCGACCGGGGCTTTGTAAGAGATGTTCCTACACCGGGGCCTGCTTGTCGAGGCGCCTATACAGGGCAATCCTTTGGAGGCCGATGAGTGTCATATCATATGCATTCACCAATCGGCCCGCCGGATGCCTTTCAGGATGATACTATGGCAGGAACGAAATGTCCGGTGTGCAAGAAACTGAACCGCGCGGGCCGATGACGAAGCACAAGGCAAAGAACACTTAAGGAGACTGAATCGTGCGCAATTTAAGGACAGCGCTATTGGGATTTGGAATCGCGGCCGGGCTTGGCCTGGTCTCTGGCACCGTAGGCTGCGCGGCGGATGAGCGCCCGGTCGACCGTGTGCCGGTGCCCGCGCCGGGCAATCCCGATGCCAGGCGGCATGAAACCGATCGACCCAAGCCTTTGCCGGAGGATGCAACCTTGATGGATCGCGTCCGCCGCGATGTGCCGCCGCCCCCGTTCGAGGATCCCCCCCGGGTCAGCCAGCGCACGCCCGAGCAGGGGCGCTTCGAGCAGGCGTATCGCGGCGTGGGCCGGCCCCGGATTACCGTCTTCGTCAACCGAACGCTGGATGGTGAAGTGATCCCGGCCGGCGCGGGTGAACCCGAGCGCCGGGCCGAGAACCCTTACCTCAAGGCCGGCGAATACGATGAAGCCAACGCCAAGAGCCTGGACTATCAGGCGATGGAGAGCATCCTCACCGATTTCATGGCCTGCCAGGGGGCGATCGAGATCATCTCCCCCACGACAGCGCGGCAGAAATTAACCGAGGATCAGATCAAGGCGCTGCAGGCCGGCAAGGCCGGCGCGATGCAGGATGCGATCGCGCAGCTCGGCGCGGATGTGTTGATCCAGGTGACGGCGCACCCGACGAGGCAAACGACCAACGGGCTGGAAATCCGGCTTGTTGGTGAAGCCCTGAACGTCAAGGGCGGCCAGCAGGTGGGCCGGGCGGTGGTGGACCTTCCAGCCCCGCTGGAGAAGGCCACGCTCAATAAATACACCCGTTTCGTAGCGCGGAAACTGATGATGGACATGACCCAGTCCTGGACCGCCGCCGAACCCCCGCGCGGCAACCCCGAAAACGGCCCGGCGCCCAAGACTCCACCCGCGGATCCGAATGTTCCTGCGCCGGGTGGCGCGGCTCCGGGTGGTGGGGCGGGCGGCGGGGCGGGCGAGCCGCCGAGGTAAGTTGTGGCCGCGTAACGCCGCGTTCGATCTGGAGTTCGCGTTTCGTGGTCGGTCGTGGTTAGTTGAATGGTTTGATTCGACGGATGCGGCGCATCCATCGGATGCTGAACTCAATCAAGGCAGTTTATGAAAAACTTCGCGATGTTATCGGTGGTGTCGATGTTGTTCCTGGCCGGCGCGGGATGCCAATCGGGCGTACCGCCGTATACGGAAGGGCGGGCTGAGCCGTTCGTGCCGCCGCAGGTGATCCTGGCCGGGCGGGAAGCGGAGGATTTGCATCAACGGACGGTGATCGATCGCCCGATCCTCGAGCGCGATTCGGCCGACCTGCTTCGCGTCACCCTCTACGTCCGCGGGACGAGCGATCTGCAATTGCATACGCAGTACCGCGTGACGTTCCTCGATGATGGTGGCAACCCGCTCCCCGGCTCGCCGACTGGCTGGTTCCGCAAGACCCTGGTGCCCGGCGCGCGCGAGGCCATCACCTTCAACAGCACCAGCCCGAGGGCCAAGGATTTTCAGATGGAACTGCGGTACGCCGAGTAGGTTGCGATCGCCAAATGAGATCGCCACGGCGGAATAAGTTCGCGATCCCTGCAGAATCATCGGGATCGCGGGAATTCATTGTGGATTGCGGATCGCCGATCGCGGATTGAATGCCCGATTTCAATCCAGAATCCGCGATCCGCAATCCACAATCCACATGGCCCGGTGTTCTTTTGTCCCCGGCGAGGTTGAAAAACAGCGTCGAGTTGGCATACTACCGACCCCTCGTGGCGGAGGGCGAGCGGCTCGGCAGTGAAACTGCGGTCGCTCGGAATGCGAGGGTGTTTCACGAGTTGATCCACCCGATCCGGGCGTGTACCGAAGCGGCCAAACGGGTCAGACTGTAAATCTGATGGCTTATGCCTTCGTAGGTTCAAATCCTACCGCGCCCATAACACAGAAACCCCCGCATCTTGCGGGGGTTTCTTCGTTGTGCGCCAGGCATGTCATGTGTTGAGGAGGTGCAAGTCCTTTACGGGCCGTAATGTGCGGAATCGTCCGTCTAAGCAAGGGTGTCGGCCGCGAGGTCGAATCCGAAGGCAGCGAGGGGTAGCGTCGCCGCGAGCGGGACGCGACTCCACGACGGGAGTTCAGACCCGACGACCAGAAACCGGATACAAGGCCAGTGTGATGTGGGTCATCAGCAAGCAGCCATCGCTGAAGGCGTTCGCGGTCAAAGTCACTGCGGCGGGGGAGCGCGAAAGCGAATGCACCGATGAAACCGAGACGATGCCGACGGGGGCGTGGGCGAGTGCTTGATTGGAGTCCCCCCGAATTCATCACATTATTGCACGGCTGATGTCAGGGGTTGGTTCGAGGGGGATCTTTATTTCCCAGGCAAGACCGGGTCCATGGCCGAATCGCGGCCCCAGGCCTGCAATTCGGTGATAGCGCACCATCCCATCGGCTCGTGTTGTTTCAGATCGGTCAGGCGAATCCATGAAGTGGTCCGCGCCTTGAATGAGAACGCCTGTGGCTCGGCGGTTTTGGCGAGGGTGATTTTCTCCTTCGCACCATCGGAGAACTCGACCGTCGCGGTTTCCCAGACCTTGTCGTGCGGGAAATCGGCGCGCAGATACAACACGAGCTTGTCGATCTGCACGGGGCGGCCAAAGTCGATTTTCAGCCACAGATCCGTCCGCTTATCGGGGCCCCAGGATTGATTGGGATAGGTGCCGTGATTGGCGTTTTTCACCATTCCATCGATCGTGTTCCGGGCCGCGAAGACGCTTTCGTCGCGGGCTTCGGAATTGGTGGTGGCATGGGGATAGAGCGCGGGCTTTTCTCCGCGCAGGGCGGCCGGGTTGAGGGCGAGGTTGCGGTACGCGCCGACTTCATCGGCCGATGCGGCGCGGGCGGAGATAGTGTGCTTGTCGCCCTTGAACGCCTCGGGCGAATAGGCTTTGCGCTCGCTGACTTTTCCGGTTGTGGGCGGGATCAAATAGTCGAGCTTTCCATCGGGCACGAAGATCAGGGCATTATCGAGCGCGCCATCCAGGCTCACGAGCATGTTCGGCGGGCCGGTGATGACGATTCGGTCGCCGTTGGCATATTCGCGGGCGATCTCCAGATTGAGTGAGCCCTCTCCGCGCGATTCGGCCAGTGGTTTTCCATCGGCGCTGATCACGCGAATGGTCATGGCCGGCCCAGCGGGTTTGTCGGGCTTGGCGAGCTTGTCGGATTTGACAGGTTTCTCTGATGCCGCAGCCGGCGCGCCTTTGTCGACCGGCGCGGCGACGAGATGTTCGGCGGCGTTTGCGGGCGTTTCGCGCTTGCCGGCGCGCCGGTCGGCGAGCTCGCGAACGTTCTCGCGCTCCATCGCCTGCATGATCTGCCGCTTGGCGAGGTAGTGGGCGTATTTGGCGGATTCGACATCGGTCCAGGCGGCCGCCTCGCGGTAATCGCCGCAGAAGGGGACGAGCAGATCGATCCAGCAGGCGAATTTTTCCAATTCCTCGGCCGACAGTTTCGCGCCGCCATGGCCGGCCTCCAGGAGGGGCATGATCGCGCTGCGGGCGGAGCCGGCCGAGTAGGGGGGTAGCATGGGCGGGGCGCCCTGAACGTTGGTCCAGTTCACCATGGTCGTCGTGCGGCCGGCGCTGGTGAGGGCGAGATAGCTTTGCGACCAGTTGCGTTTGGCTTTGACATCGAGGACGGGCGTGGCCAGCAGGCTGAAGGCGCGCGTGCCGGGGGCGATCTCTTTGTTTGGCGCGGCTTGTGCGGGCTCTACCTTGGCGAGGGCTCTGCGCTTTTCTTCGGGAAACGGGCGGAATGCGGGTTGTCTGGCGGGATCGTTGTGGCAGGAAACGCACTTGGCCTGGAGGATGGGCTGAATCTCCTTGGCGAAGCTGAAGCCCCGCGCCGGCCCGTAGAAGGGCTCCAGCTCTTCCGGGTGATTTCGCAGGGCGATTCGTCCGCTGGAATAGGCCGGGGGCGAGGAGTTCTTATCCTCATGGCAGCCGACGCAGGAGGCGACTTCGCCGGGTTGAACGGTGGACCAGGAGCGCATCGTCTGGGCGACGCGGCCTTTGTCATCGATGGCCTGGAAATAGAGGGGCGTGCGCGCGGGGACTCGGAAACAGGCCGAGCCATCTTCATGGACGGTGGCGCTGCCGAGGACGACTTTGACATCCCATGTTCCGCAGTCGATGGCGGGGGGTGTGCTGACGAGCGCGCCGCCGGCCGGGCCGTGATTGCCGTTGGCCCCGATCCCGGCAGCGCGGAAATCGAGGGCGATCACGCGGAGCTTTTTGATCGATCCCCGGGCCACGCCGGCGAGGCCCGGCCCCTGGTAGACATCGTGAACATAGTAAACACCATCATCGCGGCGGTAGTCCACGGCGCTGGCGCGGGTGGCCGGCTCGGGGCGGGCGATCACGGGGATCGGCTGATTGCAGGACCATTCCGCATCGGCCGCCAGCAGCTCGCGCCGGCCATCCATCATCATGTAATAGACGCCGAACTGCGGGCTGAGATGCCGCGAGGGGCGGCGTTTTTCCTTGGTTGTTTTTTCCCAACCGAGCGGGTGATAGGTGATGAGCATGTCCTGCTCGCCCAGCGGATAGGGATATTGAAAGAGCTCGCCCTCCTGGCCGTAGCCATCGATATGGTCGGCCGGGGTTTCGCGAACGGGGGCGGCCAGTTGCACGCCGGCGCTTTCCTGACGCCCGCGCGATGGATCGATGGCGATGAGCTTGCCGGCCTGGAAGGAATGGTGGCCGGTGGCGATGGCCAGGAGTTTGGAAGATCCCGGGAATGCCCGCGCCTGGGCGATGGTGGTGGGGAACCACGAATTGTTCCCGTAGAATTCCGTCTGGGCCGTTCCATCGGTATTCATCTGGAACAGGCCCTGGGGATAAATCTGCCCGCGGTCGTTGTAATCCCAGCGGGTGTAGAGGATGCGGCCATCGGAGGTCAGGGTCGGGAAATTCGTATGCACCTGATCGAAGCCGAGCCGGCGGAGGTGGCGGCCATCGGTGTCGCAGGCGTAGAGGTTGGAGACTTCGGTCCAGAAGCAGTCGACGGTCTGCACCGGCCGGGTGGAGCTGAAAATGATCTGCCCGCCGGGGGCGTAGCAGCCTTCATAATCGGCAAAGCCGATGCCGAAGGTGATCTGGCGGATGGCGCGGGTGGCGAGATCCATTTCGTACAGATGATAATCATCCAGGCGATTGGATTTTTTCCAGGCGAAGAGCACGCGCTTGCCGTCGAAGGAGACATCGGGGTTACGGATGACGCCCTGGCGATCTTCGAGGAGAGTGGTCGTGGTTGCGCGGCCCGCATCATCGAGCGAGAGGAGGCAGAGCGCCGATCCGGGGATGAAAACGCGCTCGGCCTGGGCATCGGACTGGCCTTCGGTGTAGGCGTAGTGGGAGCCGCCCATATTGAAGTGCTTGGCGAAGACGATCTGGCGGAGTTTGCCGAGGAGGGGCTTGATGCGGAGATCGCGGCGGGCGGCGCAGGACTTCAGGTAGAGGTTCAGAAGCGCCTCGTCCTGGCCTGGTGCGGCGACTGCGCCATTCGAGGCCGGGCTCTGCATCAACTGATCCAACTCGCGCTGAAGCGCGGGGCCCGCTTCGGCTAATTCCGCGATGACCCGGCCGATCATCCGCTTCTCGAGCTGGTCGATGGTTCCGCCGCGCAGCCAGGCATCGGGTTGCGGCGCGAGATCCTGCAGGACCCAGTCGCATTCGGCTGGAAACGCCTTGGAGAGGCGGGTCCAGGCATCGTGGTTTTCTTCGGCTGTCGCGTTGGGGAGGGAGGCGCGCAGGGCGGCGAAGGATTTGGCGAATGAATCGCCCGCGCTTGCTGGATTTGCCGGTTCGGCGCGGGCGTTCAGACCTGCCAACCCGACGATCAACCCAACGACCCACGCGCGCACCGTGATTGCATTCATATTCATGTCACAAGGGTTACCAGCGCGGGCGCATTCGTGTTTGGCCAGATTGCGGTTTGGCGCGCGAATCGCCCCCGCCGCCTGTGAATGAGTGGGATCAATTTCAAGCGGAATCAATTCACCGATGGATCGTTCGGAATGCGGTTTGGATCGAGATTGGGCCACATTTTGGTGAGGCTCAATTTGCGGACCAGATCCGTCCACAGGTGCTCATCGGCTTCAAAGACGGTTTGCGTCGTGGCGGGGATGGTGAGCCAGCCGCCGTCTTGGAGCTCGGTTTCGAGCTGGCCGGGGGACCAGCCGGCGTAGCCGACGAAGAAGAGGCTGGCGGTGGAATGGTCGGCGACGAATTTCTCGATGGTGTCTTTGCGGGTGCAGAAGTAGACGCCTTCGAAAACCTGAATTTCGGAATAGAGGATGTCCTGATGGACGACCATCAGCGGCCCTTCGCAGGGGCCGCCCTGGCAGAGGTTGGAATCGATCTCGCAGGAATCCTCGGCCACCTGCTGCCACATCTCGCGGACGGTGGTCTCGAGCGGGCGATTGAGGACCAGGCCGAGCGCGCCTTCATCGTTGTGCTGGACGATGAGCACGACGGTGTGGAAGAAATTCGGGTCCACCAGCTTGGGGGAGGCGACCAGAAGTTGGCCCTGCAGGGATTCCATGTAAGGAGGCATCTTAACCGGGCGAGCGGGCGGCGGGAACGGCGCGCACCACAAAGCCGAGCTACTTCAATGGCCGCCGGCAATTTGGCGCTGTTCGCATTCGACGCCATCCGGGGCGGCGCTCTAGCCAGATTATTCACCACGAAAAACACGAAATGCACGAAGAGGAATGAACCAAAGGACTTACAGTCAGAAAATCGGTAAACGGCGAACGCACGTTGCGGAAATTACATTTCTACTCTTCTCCGGTCTTCTTCGTGCCCTTCGTGTTTTTAGTGGTTCATCTGAATTATTCGGGCTAGTCGCTGCGCTCCCGGCACAATGTTCCGGCTTGTCAGAGCATGCGGAACGGCGTCACGCCAGTTGGATGCGATTGTGTTTGCAGACGAATCGTGACACGGTGGTTGTCGTCTCGTATAACCCGCCGCGAGATGATTAGAAAAGCGGTCATACCGGCGGCGGGTTTTGGCACTCGAATGCTTCCGGCGGCCAAGGCGGTGCCGAAGGAGTTGTTGCCGGTGCTGGACCGGCCGACGATTCCGTCTGTGGTGGAGGTGGCGGCCGCGGCGGGGGTGGAGGAGGTGCTGCTGATCACGGGCCGGGATAAGCGGGCGATCGAGGATCATTTCGATCGCGGCCCGGAGTTGGAGGCGCGGCTGGCGGCGGGCAATAAATCGGGGTTGCTGGCATCCATTAACGAGCTGATCGCGAAGGTGAAGGTGCATTCGGTGAGGCAGGCGGAGCAGAAGGGGCTGGGGCATGCGGTGTTGCAGGCGCGGGATCATGTCGGGGATGCGCCGTTTCTGTGTCTGCTCGGCGATACGATTTTTAGCGGGGCGGTTGGCGCGGCGGGCGCGGATTTGCCGTGCCGGCAGTTGTTGGATGCGTTTGCAAAGTTGCAGACGCCGCTGATTGGCTTGGAGGAAGTCCCGGCCGAGAAAGTCGAGCGGTATGGCATTGTCGGCGGGGTGGAAATTTCACCCGGCGTTTATCGACTCGATACACTCGTGGAAAAGCCGAGCCGGCAGACCGCGCCGAGCAGGCTGGCGGTGGCGGCGCGGTATGTGCTGACGCCCGATATTTTTGAATGCCTCGATCAAACGCAACCGGGCAAGGGGGGCGAGATTCAGTTGACGGATGCGATCAAGCTGCTGCTGGCGCGGCGGCCGATCCATGGGATCGTGCTGAAATCCAGGCGACACGATATCGGCAACCCGATCGACTGGCTCAAGACCAATCTGATCTACGCCCGGCGCGATGCGGAGCTTTGGAAGCAGATCGAGCCGCTGCTGCGGGAACTGCTCGATTCAAACGCTGCGGAATAGCGTCCGGACGCTAATCCCAGCTAATTCCGTCATCCTGAGGGAGCCTAAGGCGACCGAAGGATCCAGCCGCGACGACCAGGGCCCAGGAATCACCTGTCAGCGCCCGTCGAACAGGCATGAAGAATCATTCTCCGGTTCGCGCTCACTTCAACTCGGCCAGTTTATCCAGCGGGTACTGAACGGCGAGTTTCGTCACTTCGCCGGCCGGCAGGTTGTAAGTCTGGAAGTGGATGATATATCGCTTGCCGGCCCAGACCTGCAAATCGCCGTGCATATCCGTCTTGTTCCAGGTCTCGAAACCGGGATGCTTGCCCTCGCCGATTTTCACGGTTTTCTCGTAGCCGTTGTCGCTGTCCTTGTCGATCTCCATGGTGGCCCAGATCGCCGCGGCGGCGGCCATCTCCGCGCCTGATCCGCCGTAGTCCATCACCTCGATCTCGATGCGCGGGGCCTTCTCATCATCGGCATTCTTCTTATAGGCGGCCTTGGCGGTGGTGATCGACATATCGCCAATCTTGTTGCGCTCGCCGGAGGCTTCGCTGCGCTTGATGCCGCCGAGCTCGGCCGGGAAGAGTTCCTTGAGCTTGCGGAAGTCGATCGACTCGCGTTTGGGGGCGGCCGGCTGATCCGCCGCGCGGAGCGTGATACACAGCGCGGCGGCGACCAGGGCGATCAGGCAGGTTCGATGAAGCACGGCGGTCTCCTTCAAAGAGGTGCGGAAGTGACCCGCGCCGCCGGCCAAGTATGCGGGCGGCGGCGAAGGTCGAATGTGGATGCACTTTACCGCACGGTGGATGCGGTGCAAATCGATCGCGCCATCGTTTGGAAATCTTTTCAGGGCAGACAAGAATGTCTGCCCCACCGAGTCACTTCGCCTGATCGGGCACGGTCAATTCCTTGGGGCCGACGATGACGATGGTGAATGGGCCGGGCGGGTTTTTCCTCAGGAATTCGTTGACTCCCTCCAATGTCACGCCGTCGATGGCCGCCTTCACCTCATCGAGCGTGCGGATGCGGCCGCGCATGAAATAGTCGTGGGCGATCGCGCCCGAGCGCGCGCCGCTGCTCTCGCCCTGCATGATCGTGCTGGCTTTCAGGCCGGTCTTGGCGCGCTCGAGCTCGGCCGCGGTGACGCCTTCGGTCAACCGGAACAACTCGGCGATGACCGTATCCAGCGTCGCCTGCGCCCGCTCGTTGCTCGTGCCGGCGTAGCCGAGGATCGCGCCCATTCCCTTGAGCGATGAATAGCCCGCCCAGACGTTATAAACCAACCCGCGCTTCTCGCGGACTTCGGTGAACAATCGGCCGCTCATGCCACCGGAGAGAATCTCCATCGCCAGGCGGAGCGTGTAATAATCCTCGTGCGTCTCGGGGATCGAGGGATAGGCCAGGCCGATGTGCGTCTGCTCGCTCTGGGCCGGCTCGAAGCGGAAATTGCCGGCTGGCGGCGTCTGCTCGATGGTCAGCGCCTCGCCGGTTGGCCACGCGCCCAGCGCGGCCTCGACGGCATCTTTGGCCTTCTGGAAGTCGATTTTCCCCGCCAGGCCGATGATGGCGTTCTGCGCCCGATAGCGCCGCGCCCAATCCGCTTTTTCGCTCTCGAGCGTCATCTTTTCGATCTGCGCCGGATCGCCCATGGTGTTCCGTCCAAAGGGCGCGGGGAAAAACCACTCGCGCAATTTGATCATCAGCTTCTGCTTGGGATCGTCCTCGATCCCTTCGAGCGATTGCAGGGCCAGATCCTGGGCCGATTCGAAACCATCGGCCGGGAGATGCGGGCGCATGACGATATCCGCGTAGGTCGGCAGAGCCTCGATCACCTTATCCGCCAGGGCGGCACATCCCAGGCGCGTATGGTGAATGCCCACCGAGCTGGAGCGCTGCAGGCCGAGCGAATCCATGTAATTGGTCAAAGTCTTGTTATCGCGTGCCCCCGCCCCGCGCAGGATGAGATCGCTGAGAATGGTGGCCGAGCCGGAGCGATCAACCGGGTCGGTGCTCCCGCCGGCATCGATCAGGAAGGTCATCGCCCCGGACTGCACGCCCGGCATGGTTTCCACCACGAGTGTCAGGCCGTTCGGATACGTATGCTGGAAATAGCGTTCGCCCAAGGAGAGTCCTTTCAAGCAAGCATGTTCTTACAGGGTCAGGATTTTCAGGGTCAGGAGCCGGCCACCAGAAACGTCACTCCGCTTACAGTGTTGCCCGGCTCCTGACCCCTTTGCGCCAATCGACCGGCGATTTCATCCGCGCAAAGGGGTTTTCGACAGCGCGGATTATAGGCAGGATGGGGCGGGCCGCCACATTGCTCATTGCGGATTGTGGATTGCGGATTGCGGATTGAAAACGCTTGTATTCAATCCGCAATCGCCAATCCACAATCCGTCCAATTCTCAACACCCCCAACGCCCCCACGGTACTTGATCTCGTACTGGAGCGCCCCCATGAGCATCGCCATCCGTTGCGGGTCCTGCCTGCACGAATATCACGTCAACGACCGCCTCGCGGGCAAGCGCGTCAAGTGCAAGCAATGCGCGGCGGCGATCGTGGTGTCCGCGGCTTGCGAGAACGCCGCGCCGGCGGCCGCGGACTCCGCCATTCCCGCCATTTCAGCACTTTTGGCCGCACCCGCCGCTCCGGCTGCTCCGGTTTCAAAGCGCGCCGCCGCCCGCGACAATCCCCATGGGCCCGTTCAAATAGCGGCCAAACCATCGCCCGCGCCGGCCGGTGCTTCGGATGTCGATCCATCCGATTCGGCCGCGCCTGCTGCATCCGAGCCTGCCGCCGCAGCCGATCCGGGCAAATCTTCGAACCCCAAACCTGTCCGCAAGCGCCAGCCCCTCTCCCGCAAGATTTATCTTTCCCTTGCCATGCTGGCCATCGCCGGGTTCGGCGTGGTGGTTTATTACCTTGGCCGGGAGATGGGCTTCTGGGGGGAGATTTCCCGCCCGAAAGTCGTGGCCCATGTGCTTCGCACCGCGGATCAGAAGGTCGATTACGACCGCGATCTCAGCCGCGCCAACCTGGCGGCGATCGGCCGGGCGCTGGAGATGTGGTCGCGCTTCCACAAGGGCATGTATCCGCCGCGGCTGGTCGATGTGAAGGAAGTCGTCGATCTCACCGATGACATTTTTCAATCCCCATTCGCCTCGACCGGATCGTCCGACTACGCGTATCTGCATTTCCGCTCGATGGGCGTGGGGATGCCGCGCGGAACGGTGATCGCCTACGACCCGGCCGAGATGGCGGCCGGGCAGGGGGGCAATGTCCTGTTCGCCACCGGCGATGTCATCTGGCTCAAGAACCAGCAGATCGCGGCCGAGATTCAGCGGTCTGAGAACCAGCGCATGGGCCTGGCCAATCCCGAAGGCGGCGCGGAATCCGCCAGTTCCGTCGCCGCGATTTCCCGCCCGGATGATCCCTCCAACCCAGCGCCCGAAAAGCCCAAACGCGACCGAAAACGCCGGGGCGAGTGAGGATGCGTTCAGGGTCAGAACGCCACCAAAGTCTGGAGGCTCTCAGGGTCAGGAGCCGGCCACCCAAAACCTCCACCACGCCCACACGCGCCCCCCGGCTCCTGACCCTCTCGCGCCAACCAAGCGATCGTGTCGCCACACATCGCACGCGCAAGCCTCAGCTCTCAACCCGTAACTTGCTCTGCTGAAATCATCCGCTGATTAGCCAAAAGGGTCAGGAGCCGGGGGACGATTATCAGCGTATGGGGCATTCCTGGTGACCGGCTCCTGACCCTGATTTGTCAACCCTCAACCCTCAACCCTGAACCCTGAACCCTCCCGTCCCTGTATCCCCGCGATCTCCCGGGTTACATTACAGGGAATATCCGAGGCGCAATTCCGGGAGATGACGATGAGTTTGACTGCGCGGTGCAACGATTGCCAGAAGGCGTACAAGGTGGATGAGAAATTCGCGGGCAAGAAACTGCGCTGCAAGGCGTGCGGCGGTGTTATCTCCGTGCCGGCGGCGGATG
>JBBRTW010000016.1:0-34045 GCA_038244055.1 Tepidisphaerales bacterium
CCCGCGACCCCCAAAATAAAAATCTTTTCCCCATTCCCACGCCAAAAACCAAGGTCCGTGCGCGCCCGACGTCACCCCAGCGTGACGCCCCCCGTAAATGTAGGAGGCCCATCATGCGCCCATGCTCTCCCCGCTCATCCCCCAACGCCATGCACCAAAACGCACTCAATTGCACCATTCCCGCCGATGGCGTCCCCACGCCCCGCCGCCCAACCCATGAAATGCCCCTGAATGTCCCAGAATGTCCCGTTTTCAGCGATGCAACTCCTCCCCCCTCCCCCAATCTCGCCCCGGCCCTTTGTCCCGGTTTGTCGAGCCCGGAGTCGCGCGGTCAATCAGCCCAATCAAAACAACTTCATATACGGCAAATCGCTCCGCCCCATCAAAAACTGATCGACGGACCTGGCCGCCTGCCGGCCTTCGCTGATGGCCCAGACGACCAGGGATTGGCCACGCCGGCAATCGCCGGCGGCGTACACGCCCGGGGCGCTTGTTGCGTAGTTTTCATCGACCGCGATATTCCCGCGCGGATCGAGCTTGAGATTCAGCGTGTTGATGATCCCCTCTTTTTCCGGGCCGACGAAACCCATCGCCAGGAAGCAGAGGTCGCAATCCAGGACGAATTCGCTCCCCTTGATCTCCTGCATGGTCGGCCGGCCATCGGCGCCTTTGACCCATTCCAGGCGGATGCCGTGGAGCTTTTTCACATTCCCATCGGCATCAGCTTCAAACTTTTTCGTGTTGATGGCGAAATCGCGGCAATCGGCGCCATTGCCATATTCGATGGCCTCTTCGTGGGCCGAGCTGGTGCGGAAAACCACCGGCCAGTAAGGCCACGGCGCGACCCCATTCTGCGGCGCGAGCTTGTCGCCATCGCGCCCCTCCGGCGGGCGCGGGAGCAGCTCGAACTGCTTGACGGATTTGCACCCCTGGCGGATGGCGGTGCCGAGGCAATCCGCGCCGGTGTCGCCGCCGCCGATGATGATGACGTGCTTGCCCTTGGCGCTGATCTGGTTCGGGACAGGCTGCCCGAGGCTGGCCTTGTTGGCCTGCGGGAGATAATCCATCGCGAAGTGGATGCCCTTGAACTCGCGGCCGGGGACCGGCAGATCGCGCGGCTTGGTGGAACCGGCGGCGATGACGATGGCATCGAAATCGCGCTGCAAATCCTCGACCTTCACGTTCACGCCCACAGTGGCCGTGGTGATGACGGTGATGCCGTCGGCCTCCATCAGCTTGACGCGGCGGTCGACCACCGATTTTTCGAGCTTGAAGTTGGGGATGCCGTAAGTGAGCAGGCCGCCGATGCGGTCGGCGCGCTCGTAGACGGTGACGAGATGGCCGGCCTTGTTGAGCTGGGCGGCAGCGCCCAGGCCGGCCGGGCCCGAGCCGATCACGGCGACTTTTCTGCCCGTGCGCATCGCCGGCGGCCGCGGCGTGATCCAGCCGGCCTCGAAGGCATGATCGATGATGTTCTGCTCGATCAGCTTGATGGTGACGGGTTTTTCGTTGATCCCCAGCACGCACGCCTCTTCGCACGGCGCCGGGCAGATCCGGCCGGTGAACTCCGGGAAATTGTTGGTCTTGAAGAGCATGTCCAGCGCTTCGCGCCAGCGGTTGCGGTAGATCAGGTCGTTCCACTCGGGGATGATGTTCCCCAGCGGGCAGCCGGTCGGCCCGTGGCAGAAGGGGATGCCGCAATCCATACAGCGCGCCCCCTGGTCGCGGAGTTCCTGCTCGTGTTTCTTCTGATCGCCGAACGGGATGTAAATCTCGTTCCAGTCGAGAATGCGCAGATTGACCGCACGCCGTGAAGGCATCTTGCGGGGAAGTTCTTTGAAACCTGTCGGCTTGCCCATAAAAGAGGAATCCAAGAGCGGGAGAATTGGTTAAAGATCAGGAATTATATCGGGAAAACGCCGCAATGTCTCGCGCCAAGGCGTGCCCGTTTGGCCGTCGCACTCGAATTCGGCCTGAGCGTCGTCGAGAATCACCTTTTCCGCTTCAGTCGGACCGATGCCGCGCAAAAGGTCTTCATCCTGCAACTCGCAAAGGCGCTCTAAGACTTGCGCGCGATCTTCGGCATTGAGCCTCGGCAATTCCGCGAGTATTTCGGCTTTGCTCATGATTACCTCTCCAAAACGCGGCAAAGGCAGGAATGCTCGAGTTGGTCTCAGCCGGCGCGGGCCGCGGCCATTTCATCCGGCGTCAGCGTCAGAATCGCCGACAGCTTGAGCTGTTGTTCTCGGTTTAGCTTTTCGCGGAGGAATTTCCAAAGTTGACGCTGTCGCTCGATTTGTTCGATCCCGCTGAATCCATTCCATGCGATGAGTCCCCCGACACGCCCTGCGCCGAGCGCATCGAGCTCGATCTCACTGTCATGAAAATGAGTTGAAAGGAGTTCTTTCAATTCGGAAATAAAGTCTTCCATCTCGCAACTCCCAGGTTGACGATCGCAGCCGAGGCTTCGATCAATTGCCGGGTTCGTTCCTTCACAAAATCGCCTTTGATTCCTTCATAAAGGCCACGCTTGGACCATCTTTTTCGCAACACGTTCTCGGGCAGAAATCGATGCTCGTTCGACCACAGCGCCACAACCTCGCCGAGTTTGCCACCGAAAAATTCGACTTGCTGCTCCGGCACGATCTCGGCAAACCGAGCGAGTTTGTACAGACGATCGATATCGTGTCGCGCATCAAATTCCGGATCAATCATATGCCGGTACGCCCGAAGAATGCACTCCACTGACAACCCTGCGAGGTAGTTGCATTCCAGATAGTAGTCCAAGTCGTATAACTCACGCGATACGGTGATCCTTTCGCCGGCGGCATCGCGATACCATTCGGCCCTTGCTCGTTGTTCCGCGGTTGCCACTCGCCAACTCCCTATGCTTCAACTCCAGAGGGCCTACGCCTGCCTCTCCGCGAGTTCGCGCGCCTTCTTCTCAATCTCCGCCTGATGCTCCAGCACGCGCCGATAATCGTTGGGCATCACTTTCACGAAATGCCCGAGCTCATTGTCCCAGTCCGCCAGGATAGCCCTGGCCACCGGCGAATCCGTGTACTTCACATGATTCTCCAATAGCCGCTTCATCGTCGCCACATCGTCCGGCTTATCCGGCCGCTCCAGGCTCACCATGTCCGAGTTGTACAGGCGGGGAAGCTGCTTGAGATCATCGTAGACATACGCGATCCCGCCCGACATCCCGGCCGCGAAGTTTCGCCCCACCGGGCCGATCACCACCACCCGCCCGCCGGTCATATACTCGCACGCATGATCGCCGGTCCCTTCAACCACCGCCTGCGCGCCCGAGTTGCGCACGCAGAATCGCTCGCCAACCACGCCGCGGATATACACCTCGCCGGCGATCGCGCCGTAGCAGATCGTGTTGCCCGCGATGATGTTCTGCTCGGCCTTGAATCCCTTCGCCAGCGCCTCGGCCGGGGGATAGATCGCGATCCGTGCGCCCGACAAACCTTTGCCCACATAATCGTTGGCATCGCCTTCAAGGAGCAGCGTCAAACCTTTCGCGCCGAAACAGCCGAAAGACTGCCCGGCGTGCCCTTTGAACTTGAACGTGATCGTATCCTCCGGCAGGCCCTTGTAGCCGTACTTCTTGGCGATCTCGCCCGAGAGGGTTGTGCCCACGGTGCGGTTAGTGTTCTGAATCGGCAGTTCGGCCGAGACCTTCTCGCCGCGATCGAGGGCGGCCTGCGCCAGGGGAATCAGCTTCGTGTGATCGAGGGAGTTCTTCAGGCCATGATCCTGCACGCCGGTGTTGTGCCGCTCGATGGGGAAGCCCTCGGGCGGCCGGGGCTGATGGAGAATCACCGATAGATCCAGGTGTTTCGCCTTCCAGTGATACGAAACATCCTCAAACTCCAGCGCATCCACGCGCCCGATCATCTGCTCGATCGTGCGGAAGCCCATTTCCGCCATGATCTCGCGCACTTCCTCGGCCAGGAAGAACATGAAGTTGATCACATGCTCGGGCTTGCCGCTGAACTTCTTGCGCAGCTCGGGGTCCTGCGTGGCGATGCCCACGGGGCAGGTATTAAGATGGCACACGCGCATCATGATGCAACCCGAGGCGATCAGCGGCGCGGTCGAGAACCCAACCTCATCCGCCCCCAGCAGGAACGCCACCGCCACATCCCGCCCCGTCTTGATCTGCCCATCGGTCTGGAGGATGACGCGGCCGCGCAGGCCGTTCATCATCAGCACCTGCTGGGTTTCGGAGATGCCCATTTCCCATGGGATGCCGGCGTATTTCACGCTCGTCAGCGGGCTCGCGCCCGTGCCGCCCGAATCTCCGGCGATCAGAATGTGATCGGCCTTGGCCTTGGCGACACCCGCCGCGACCGTACCCACGCCCACTTCCGAAACCAGCTTCACGCTCACCCGCGATTGCGGGTTGACGTTCTTCAGATCGTGGATGAGCTGGGCCAGATCCTCGATCGAATAAATGTCGTGATGCGGCGGCGGCGAGATCAAACCGACGCCCGGTGTCGAATGCCGGATCGAGCCGATGTACTCGTTGACCTTGTGGCCCGGCAACTGCCCGCCCTCACCCGGCTTGGCGCCCTGGGCCATCTTGATCTGGAGTTCATCGGCGTTGACGAGGTATTCGGTGGTCACGCCGAATCGCCCCGAGGCCACCTGCTTGATGGCCGAGCGCCGCAGCGCCTGGCGGGAATCGAGCTTGACCCCGTTGACGGTCAACTCCGGCGTCATGATCGGCTTGCCATCGGCGCTGATATCGCCCTTGAACCGCCGCGGGTCTTCGCCGCCTTCGCCCGTGTTGGATTTGCCGCCGATGTAGTTCATCGCGATCGCGAGGTTCTCGTGCGCCTCGGTGCTGATCGAGCCCAGCGACATCGCGCCCGTCACAAATCGCTTGACGATCTCCTTGGCCGGCTGAACCTGCTCGATCGGGATCGGCCCGCCCGGCGCGGGCTTGAACTTGAGCAGCCCGCGCAGGGTGCAGCGGTTGCGGGTTTCATCGTTGACCAGCTTCGTATAGTCCTTGAACGCCTTGTCGGAATTGATGCGGATCGCGTTCTGCATCTTGGCGACGGATTCCGGGTTCCACATGTGGAATTCCCCATCGCGCCGCCACTGGTAATTCCCACCATTCGCCAGCACCGTCTGATCCACCTGGATGGGCGGGAACCCCTTGCGATGCCGCTCGATCGACTCGGCCGCCAGGATATCCACGCCCACGCCGCCGATGCGGCTCGAAGTGCCCGTGAAATACTTGGCGATCAAATCCTTGGACAGCCCGATCGCCTCGAAAATCTGCGCCCCGCGATACGACTGCACCGTCGAGATGCCCATCTTGGAGGCGACCTTGATGATCCCCTTGTTGGCCGCCTTGATGTAGTTCTTCTTGGCCTGCTCCAGCGTCAGATCCTTCGGCAGCAGCCCTTCCCTATGCAGGTCCGCGATCGTCTCAAAGGCCAGATACGGATTGATCGCCCCCGCGCCGTAGCCGATGAGCAGGCAGAAGTGATGCACCTCCCGCGCCTCGCCGGTTTCGATCACCAGCCCGCACTGCGTGCGCGTCCCTTCGCGGATCAGATGATGATGCACCGCCGCCGTCGCCAGCAAGCTCGGAATCGGCGCGTTCTCTCCATCCACGCCGCGGTCCGACAAAATCAGGATCGATGCCCCATCCTTGACCGCCTGCGCCGCCAGGATGCAAAGCTCATCCACCGCCTTCGCCAGCGCGGCCTCGCCCTCGGCCGCCTTGAAGATCATCGGCAGCGTGACCGAGCGCATCTCGCCCGTGGCCACTTCGCGCAGCTTGGCCATTTCCGTATTCGAGAGAATCGGCGTCTTCACCTTGATGAGCCGGCAATGCTCCGGCGTCTCATCCAGCAGATTCCCCTCGCGGCCCAGATAGGTGTAGAGGCTCGTTACCAGCGCCTCGAAATTCGCATCCAGCGGCGGATTGGTCACCTGCGCGAAAAGCTGCTTGAAATACGAGTACAACAACTGCGGCCGATCCGACAAACACGCCAGCGGCGTATCCGTTCCCATCGACCCGATCGCCTCCGCGCCGGTGACGGCCATCGGCATCATCAGCATCTTCAAATCTTCCACCGTATACCCGAACGCATGCTGGCGGACCAGCAGCGTTCCATGGTCCGGCTGATGCTTGAATTTCGGATCGGGGAGGCTGTCGAGATCGATCAGGTTCTCTTCGATCCAGAGCTTCCACGGCCGCTGCTGGACCAGCCTTTCCTTGATCTCCGTATCGTCGACGATCCGCCCCTTTTTGCCATCGATCTCGACGAAGAAAATCTTCCCGGGCTGCAGCCGCCACTTCTTGACCACATCCTCCGGCTTGACCGGCAGCACGCCCACTTCCGAGGCCATGATGACCCGATCATCCTTGGTGACGTAGTAGCGGCTCGGCCGCAGCCCGTTGCGGTCCAGAACCGCGCCGATGCCGTTGCCATTGGTGAACGAAACCGAGGCCGGCCCATCCCATGGCTCCATCAGGCAGGCGTGATATTCGAAGAACGCCCGCAGGTCGGGGTTGTCCTTCTCCATCAGCGCGTTGTGCTGCCACGCCTCGGGGATCATCATCAAGATCGAGTGCGGCAGCGATCGGCCGTTGACCGACAAGAACTGTAAGCAGTTATCGAACGTCGCCGAGTCCGACCCCGATTCGGTGAGGATCGGGAACATCTTCTGCAACTCATCCCCGAACACCTTCGATTGCAGCGAGCCATAACGGGCCCGCATCCAGTTGCGGTTGCCGCGCAGGGTATTGATCTCCCCGTTGTGCGCGATGTACCTGAACGGATGCGCCAGCCACCAGGCCGGCATCGTATTGGTCGAGAAGCGGCTGTGAACCATCGCCAGCGCCGATTCGAAATCGGGGTCCTGCAGATCCTTGAAGTAAAGCCGAAGCTGGTCGGCCGTCAGCATCCCCTTGTAGATGATGCGGTTGGCCGAGCAGGCGCAGATGTAGAACTGCTGCCGGGCGATCTCGGGGAAGTCGCCGAACTCCACGACATTCTCGCAGCGCTGCCGTACCAGGTAGAGCCGGCGGTCGAAATCCGAGCGCTGGTAGAAGGTATCGGCCATCCCTACGAAGATCTGCCGGATGGCCGGCTCCGCCTTGCGCGGCGTGGGCCCGACGTGGCTGCTGTCCACCGGCACATCGCGCCACCCCAGCACCTTCATGTCGTAGTCGCGGATGACCTTCTCCAGCGTCTGCTCGCACTGCAATCGCGGCGCGCGCTCCTTGGGCAGGAAAATCGTACCGACCGCATACTCGCCGAGTTTGGGAAGCCGAAAGCCGAGTTTCTTCGCCGCTTTGCGGAAGAACTTATCGGGCATTTTGACCAGAATGCCCGCGCCATCACCGCTATTTTCCTCGCAGCCGCAGGCGCCGCGATGGTTCATGTTCTCCAGCATCTGCAGCGCATCGGAAACGAGCTGATGAGAGGCCAGGCCTTTCATCTGGCAGATGAATCCGACGCCGCAGGCGTCATGCTCAAAACTGGGATCGTACAGTCCCTGGGCAGGAGGGTAGCTTGTCATCGCTTGCTTATTGGGGTACAGGGGTTAGGCGCTTCCGAACAACCGGCGCGGGGTCGATATCCCGAACCGCTTACTATAGCAAGAGTCATGGGGCTTAACAACTTTTTCGGCACTTCGAGAAGCACTTCTTGCGCCGTCAGGCCTGGCCAATCTGCTTTTATGGGAATGTAACCTGATAATCCCGCGATACTTCGGTCAAAATCGGGCAGGTAATGCAGCATGCGGTTGCCTGTTTTGCGTGCGATGCGCCGGATGGGTATCCCGGTGACGATGCGGTGCCTCTTTAATGGGCATTGGCGCGTGACTGCTTCACGCCACCCATAATGTGCCAATCAACGCTAACATGACCCGGCCTATGGCCCCCCAACCCCTCACCCATCCCCCCGCCCAGCCCAACCAGAGCCTCATTGACGGGCTGACGGTTTTGCAGGCCCTGGCGGTCAGCCAGGGTCCCGTTGGCGGCCGGGCTCTGGCGCGGGAACTGAACCTCGAACCCACCCGAGTCAACCGCCTTCTCAAGACCCTCGCCTACCTTGGCATGGCCCGCCAGACGCCCGATCGCAAATACCTCCCCGGCCCGGGGATGCACGTCCTGGCCGCCCAGAGCCTCTACGGATCAGGCCTCGTCCGCCGGGCCATTCCCGTACTCGAGCGCCTTGCCCAATTCGGCCGGGTCGTCGCCCTGGGCGTGCTCTGGCGCGATCAGGTGTCCTACCTCTACCACTGGGAAAAGGGCCTGCTCTCCGTGCAGGCCGTGGGCCGCCTCAATGTCTACCCCGCTTCCATGTCCAGCATCGGCCGGGTCATCATGGCAAGGTTGCCCGAGAGCGCCGTGCGCGAACTCTACGCGGGCAGGGACATTCCCCTCTTCCCCGGCGGCATCGAAGACCTCCTCCATGCCCTGCGCCGCGAGCGCGAGCAAGGCTACGCCTTCGTCGTCCAGCGGCCCGAGCCTTTCTCCTCCAGCCTCGCGGTCCCCCTGGGCGAGCCCCCCTTCGCCGGAATTGCCCTCGGCGGCGGAGTCCCCCCCGAAAAGGTGGCCGAATATGTCGTCGAACTCAAGAACGCGGCGAGAGAAATCGAGACATAGTCGTGACTTGAAACATCGCATGACAGTTGGATGCCCCGCCGGAATGTTTCACGTTTCACGATCCACGTTCCACCTCAACACCGACCCCACTCCGCGATACACTCAATGCGGTCCTCATCCACCTTCGCGGGTTAATACATGAAATTGAAATTTCCGGTCATTGCTGTTGCGTTCTGCGTTCCACTCACCGGTTTCGCCTGGCTGTTCGCCGGACCATCGGGCGGGGATTTATCCAAGCAACAGCCCAAGTGGAAGATCGATCACAGTCCCCCCGCCCCGGCCTTGACGCCCGAGCAGGAACTGAAAACCTTCAAGCTCCCGGCCGGTTTCCACATGGAACTCGTCGCCGCCGAGCCGCAGATCGAGGAGCCCATCGCCCTGACCTTCGACCCCGATGGCCGGATGTATGTCGTCGAGCTGCGCGGCTACATGCCCGATGTCGATGGCCACGGCGAGCTCGAGCCGGTCGGCCGGGTCACGCTGCTCGAGGATACCGATGGCGACGGCAAGGTCGATAAAGTCACCCGCTTCGTCGAAGGCCTGATCGCGCCCCGCGCTGTGACGATGGCGGGCGATGGGGTCATCGTGGCCGAGCCGCCCAATCTCTGGTTCTGCAAAGACACCGATGGCGATGGCAAGGTGGATAAGAAGGACCTCCTCGCGGCCGACTACGCCTCGCGCGGCGCTAATCCCGAGCACCGCGCCAATGGCCTGATCTACGGCATGGATAACTGGATCTACAGCGCCAATTTCGCGCTGCGGTTCAAATATTCCAAGGGCCAGATCCTGCGCGATTCCACCATCTCGCGCGGGCAATGGGGCCTCTCGCAGGATGATCTGGGCCGCTGGTTCTACAACTCCAACAGCGACATGCTCCGCGCCGACCTCGCCCCGTCGCAGTACCTCGGCCGCAATCCCTACCTCGGCAACCCGGCCGGCCTGAATGTGTCGATGGCGAATAACAAGGTGTTCACCTCGCGCGTGAACCCCGGCGTCAATCGCGGGTATACGGCCGTCCTCAACGACAAGGGATATCAGGTGAGCGTCACCGCCGCCTGCGGGCCGGCCGTCTATCGCGGCGATAAATTTCCCGAGGATTATCGCGGCAACGCGTTCGTCTGCGAGCCGGCCGGCAATGTCATCATCCGCCACCAGATCACCCAGAACGGCGCGGTGCTTTCGGGCAAGAGCATCCAGCACGATGGCCTGGATTTTCTGACCTCCACCGATGAGCGCTTCCGCCCGGTCAACCTTTACACCGCGCCCGATGGCACGATGTATGTCGTCGATCTCTACCGCGGAATTCTCCAGCATGGCGCGTATCTCAGCGCCTATCTCCGCGATCAGATCAAGCAGCGCGATCTCGACAAGGGCATTCACATGGGCCGAATCTGGCGCATCGTCAGCGATGCCCAGAAGCCCGGTCCGCAGCCGCATCTCTCCAAAGCCTCCATCCCCGAGCTCGTCAGAACCCTCTCGCATCCCAACGGCTGGTGGCGCGATGCGGCCCAGCGTCTGCTCGTGCAGAAGCAGGATATCTCGGCCGTCCCCTTTCTCGACCAAGTCGTGCGCGCCAACGGCGAGGGCGCGACTCCCCTGGCGAAGATTCACGCCCTCTGGGCCCTCGAAGGCCTCGGCAAGCTGGAGGATGAACTGGTCGCCGATGCCATGAAAGATCCCGATCCGCGCGTGCGGGTGGCGGCCATCCGCGTCAGCGAGCCGCTCCTGCGCCAGCTCGGCTCATCCGTCGATTCGCTGCTGGCCCTGGCGAAGGACCCCGATGATTCGGTGCAGCTCCAGGTTCTCGGCAGCGCCCCGGCCATCAACCTGCCCGAAGCCCGCGCGGCCGTCGCGTCCATCCTGCGCACGCATTTCAATAACGCCCTCTTCCGATCCGCCCTCCTCAGCGGCGCGGTCGGCCGGGAGATCGATCTTCTGGCCGAGTTGCTCAAGGACCCCGCCTTCACCGATGCCGGCCGCGGCGCGGCCGCCAAGGGCGCGGACCTGGTCCTCAATGACCTGGCCGAGTGCGTCGTCAAGAGCCGCAGCAACGAGCGGATCGATCAGCTTCTGGAGATGATCGCCGCCCAGCCGCCCACCCATTCGGCCGCCCAGCATGCCCTGCTCTCGGGCGTGGTTGAAGCGATCACGCCCCCCGCCAAGGGCGCTGCCCCGCGGCGTTTGCGGTTGAAGGCCGAGCCGGCGGGATTGGTCAAGCTGCGGGCGCTCCACGACAAAACGTTTCTGACGCTGACCGCCAAAGCCGAGGCCGGCATGAGTTGGCCGGGCAAACCCGGTGATAACACGCCGCCCCTCAAGCCGCTGACCGCCGAGCAGGAGAAGCATTTCGCCACCGGCCGCGATCTCTACGCCCAAATCTGCGGCCAATGCCACCAACCCTCCGGCCTCGGCCAGGATGGCGTCGCCCCGGCGCTGGTGGATAGCGAATGGGTGCTCGGATCGATCGGTAAACCCGCGCGGATCATTCTCAATGGCGTCCATGGCCCGATCAAAGTCGGCAAAAAGTCCCTCGACCTGGAAATGCCCGGCCTCGGCGCTGCCCTCACCGATGAGCAGATCGCCTCCGTCCTGACCTACCTCCGCCGCGAATGGGGCCACGAAGCCAGCCCTGTCGAACCCGCAACAATCGCCGAAATCCGCAAAGACCCCACCGGCCGCGCCGGCGAACAATGGACCGCCGATGAACTCGCGAAAGTGAAGTGATATGAAGTCGAGGGCATTACTATCTCTTCTGTACTCGGGGGGGGCTCAATGAGAGGTCTTCGTCGAATTGCAGTCAGAGATAATGAGCCTCACCACCAAATCCAGTACAATGCGACAGCACCATCGAGGTGCTTACGTCCAATCCGTTTGAAAAATCTGGAGTTTCAAAAGTGACTGACCTCGCAGGCTCTTCCCCCATCCAAATCGGCGCAAGCTGGTATCCCGAGCTCTGGCCCCAGGACCAGTGGGAAAAAGACATTGCCCGCATGAAAGAGGCCGGCGTCAATTGCGTCCGGCTTTTCGAATTCGCCTGGCATCGCTTCGAGCCGCGCGAATGGGAATTCGATTTCGAATGGGCCGTCAAAATCCTCGGCCACCTCCAGGAGGCCGGCATCGCCGTCATCTGCTGCACGCCCACCGCCGCCCCGCCCCTGTGGATGATGACCCGCTACCCCGAGATCGTCACCACCCGCGGCGACGGCAAGCGCCCCATGCACCTCGGCGGCCGGGTCGCTTCGCCCGTCTCGGCCAAGTACCGCGAGTTCTGCACGCGCATCGTCGATCAGATGGTTCACGCCTTTCGCGGCCACGAATCGATCATCGCCTGGCAGATCGACCGCGATCTCGGCGGCGCCGATCACGGCGCTGAAGCCCGCCGCGCCTTCCACGGCTGGCTCCACGAGCGCCTCGGCTCGATCGAGCTCATCAACAAAGGCTGGGGCCTCGAATATCGCGGCCAGGCCTACGAATATTTCGATGCCGTCCCCGTGCCCGTTGCCAGCCTCGGCAGCGGCCCGCTCCCGGCCGACCAGCGCTACCACCCCTCATTGATGATCGCCTTCCAACGCTTCATCAACGACCAGTGGTCCATGTACGTCCAGGCCCAGTGCGAAACCATCCGCGGCGGCTTCGACAAGCCCATCGTCGCCGCCATGACCCCCGGTTGGGGCATGAACTGGTTCCGCCAGAATCATCTCCTCGATCGCGTCTCCATCAGCCTCAGCGCCGGCGTCGAGCAGTATCCCGCCGCCCTCATGCAGTTCGACCGCATGCGCGCCGAGAAACCCGGGGTCGGCTTCTGGCTCCTCGAAACCTCCCCGAGTTGGAGCGGCGCTACCGGCCGAATCCGCAACGACCATCACAGCGCCGCCGGCGTCAAAGCCTTCTCCTGGCTGAGCATCCTCATGGGCGGCGACATGGTCCTCTACGGCAACTGGCGTCAGCACTGGGCCGGCCAGGGCATGCTCGATGGCGCGATCATCACCGCCACCGGCAAACCCGCCGCCGCCCACCCCGCCGTCGCCGCCCTCGCATCGCAATTCAAGGAGCAGGGGGCCTGGCTCGCCAATCACCCACCCGTCGAAGCGCGCCTCGGCGTTATCGTCAGCAACGAATCCGCCTGGGCCTTCGCGGTTGACCCCGTTGAAGAAGGCTTCGATTACGAAACGATCTGGCGCGAGGAATTCTATCTCCCCATCGCCCGCGCCCATTACTGGCGCGATGTCATCGATCAGACCCAGGACTACTGCCCGTATCAGGTGCTGGTCATGCCGATGGTGCCGATCCTCCACCGCCAGACCATGGACCGCCTCAAGGAATGGATCACCGAAGGAGGCTGCCTGCTGGTCGGCCCGCTGACCGCCATCCGCAACGAAGATTGCACCGCCTTCACCGATCACGAATTCGGCGGCATGGAAGACCTCATGGGCGGCACCAGCGCCACGCGATTCAGTGTGGAAGGCATCGAAGAAACGGTCACCATCCATTTCGAGAAATCCTGGACCCCTGAACAAGCCGGGAAGATTGAACAAGCCGGGAAGATTGAACAAGCCGGGACAGAGCGCCGGGAGCGCAGCGACCAGAGCGCCGTCCCGGATGGCGTCGAGACCCACCAGCTTCAAATCGCGCAAAATCATTCAGAGCGCCGCGAATCCGGCGACCCCAGCGCCATTCCGGATGGCGTTGATACTCAACATCGCCCCATCGCCCACGATGATTCAGAACCCCTCCCCCAAACCTCCAAAACCCGCGGCTGGTGCGAAGGCTTCGCCCCTACCACCGCCCAGGCTCTCGCCCGCTACCAAGGCGGCTACGGCAGCGGATCGGCCGCCATCCTCATCAATAAAGTCGGCCAGGGCACGGTCATCACCCTCGGCTGCCGCATCGACCAGCCCGCCTACATGGCCCTGGTGCGGCGACTTTGCGCGATCGTCGACATTCTCCCCCTGGCCGAGGGAAGCGGCGATATCGTGGTGATCCCCAGGATGAATCCCAACACCTCCATCGCCGCCTACGGCCTGGTGAACCTGAGCGAATCCCCGCAAAGCATCCGCCTGCCGGAGGGTGGGAAGGATCGCCTGACCGGGCGCGAAATGGGCGAAGAGTTAACCCTCGCGCCGCTGGAGGTGGTCGTGCATGAACTCAAGGCCGTGGAGGAGTTGCAAGCGCCCCAGACTCCGGCGGCTGAAACCGCAACGCCGGCGACCGCCCCCGCTCCCGCAACCGAGATTCCAGTGAGCGCGGCCCCCACGACCGAATCCCCGTGAACATTCTGCGAATTCCCAAACGCGCCATCCTCGCGCGCATCCCCGCTGCCACCGCGCGTTTTGAGCATTTCTCCCTTCCGTCCGATTGGAATTTGTTTCGTATTTCGGACTTCGTATTTCGGATTTTCCCACGGCAATCCTCAGAACAGTTTCGGCAAATACTTCGGCGCATCCACATACGCCTTCTCCTTCCCCGACGCCACCGCGTACAACCGCTCGTGCGACAAGCGCGCGGCCGACGCCAGTTCCGCATACGGCCGATTGCACACATCCAGAAAGCCGATGTTGTAATTCTCTCCATCGAACCGCCCCAAGGCGCTCTGATCGTAGAGAATGAAATAGTGGACGCCCACGCACTGCGGAATCGCGGCCGCGGTTTCCGTGTAGACCCTGAAGGCTTTGCCGCGGTCCGCCTGCGTCGCGACATGCCCGATCCCGCTGGCGGGCAGGCCGACATCGAGCGCGCCGAAATGATACTCGCCGATGAGCGTGGGCTTGTTGACGGTGTCGGCGATCTGCTTGAGCTGGGCGGGTGGAACGCGCTCCTGGTAGCAGTTGATCGAGAAGACGTCGAACGTCGTCATCCCCTTGAGAGCCCACGCGGGGGGAACGGTGTGATAGCGCGCGCCGAGGTTCAGATGATTGGGGTCCGCCTTGCGGCAGGCGCGGCTGAGAATCTGGAAATATCGCTCGACCATCAGCGTGCTGAAATCGGCGCAGTCCGCGCGGGCGGCGGATTTGGCAGGCAGCCGCCGCGCCGAATTCCACTTGCCCGTGGCGATCTGGGCGAGCGTGAGGCTGTCGATGCCCCACCCGGCGGCGAGTTTGGCATCCGATCCATATTTCTCGGCCAGCCAGGTCGCGAAATGATCGCGGGCGTGCGAATGCTCGTGCGTGTAGAGCATGCCGGCGGCCGGCGTCTCGCTCGCAAAACCCCAGGTCGGCTCGTTCATGAGGAAATAGCCGATCAGCGCGGGATCGGTTTTGGTCTCTTCAAGTTGCCGGGCATATTGCTCGGCATCCGAATCCATCAGCGGCGAAAAAGCATCGGGAAAATCGCGGTAGACCAGCGGTGTCTGCCGGGGATGGAATTGCAGCGGACGAACGTAGGGGAACCTGGCCTTGCTGGCGAAGTTCCACTCCGACCAGTTGGCGACGGTATTGAACCCGAAGGAGCGGAGGAGGCTCAGCGAGATATCGCCCCAGTGATCGTGCCAGGCATCTTTGCCGAAAGCGCGGATGAAGTTGGAAACCAGGTAGTTGAACGAGGAGCCGCGCCGGCCGGAGAACGCGGCGGCGTATTCGCCTTTGCGATCCGGCAGTGGCGGCAGCGCCGATTGGAGCAGGCCGTAAGCGGCATCCACATCGGGGCGGACACTGTCGAGCCCGGCCGACCAGAAAGGCTTGCCCGAAGGATCGACCAGCCACCAGCGCGCCCCATCGTTATAAGTGCGGAAGTAGCCCGTCGCAGGCCCGATGCCATCGATCGACAAATCCTTTGCGCCGCCCCACGCGGAAAAACCCGCCGGCCAGGATTGCCGCGGGGCATCGGCCAGTTGCTGCTTCAGTCGCGCGCTGCATTCTTCAGCGGATTTGGTCCTGGCGGGCCAGTTGCGGAGCGTGGATTGGCCGGTCTCATCGAGAAGCTTCCCTTTGGGGAGGATGGGTTGATCCATCGCCGGCGGCTGCGCGCTCGAGTAGGCGAGTGGGGCGATGGCGACGCGGACGGGCTGATCGGATTTGCGCGTGAGCGTGATCGTGGCGCGGGTGATCTTGGCCGGGTCGACGCGATCGCCCGAGGCCATGAGCTTGAGACAGGCCCCTTCGCGCTCGAAACTCCACTGGTTCTGGTTGGTGGCCCGCAGCGGCATGCGCAGCCGGCCGGAGCATTGGGGCAGAAGGCTGAATGCGAATCGGAAGATGCGCGGCGGGTTGTCCTTGTCCTTTGCTTTTGCTTTGGCGGAATCACCTTCGTAGAGCGAGAGCGCGAAAACGGCCAGGCGATCGCCATCGAGGAGCAGGTCGGCCGTGAGATAGCCTTTCTCATCGAGCAAACCCGCCGGGATATCGAACGAAAGCCCATCGCCCGTGGCCGAGGCCGAATACCATTTGCCCTGCGGCAGCGGGCAGTTGGAGGCGTCAGGTTTGAGCTGGCCGGTAAGCGAGGCGATAGGAAATGGCGTTAGCGCGGCCATGAAGGGCTCCTGGGTTGGCGGGAGGGCTTATGATAACGGCGAGGTCGCGGACGACAATCGATTTGAACCACAACGCACACTTGGCGGATCGGGTTATGGGTCATCCTGAGGGGAGCTAGGCGACCCGAAGGACCTTGCCTCGACGTATCGGCCCGTCCGTTTGAGCGAAACGGCCGCGACGGACAACGAAGATCCTTCGGGTCGCCTAACTCCCCTCAGGATGACGCGGTGCGGCCAGAATGACACGATACGGCTAAGAGCGACACGACACGGATACTCGTCAAATTCACCGCAATGCCATGTTGTTCGCCATCAGTTCCATGGACAGGCGTATCCGGCCGGGACAAGATACGCGCGTGACATACCGCGCTCAATACCGATCGTCCTGGATGATCCTCTGCATTTTGCTAACGGGTGCGCTGAGCGCGAGAGCGGAGTTGCCCCCCGGCAAGCCGATCGCGCCTGCGGACCTCGCGAAATTCCATTTCGGCGCCAGCCCGCAGCTCGCCACCAGCGGCATCGTCCCCGTCGAAGGCCAGTCCTTCGCCACGGCCCGGCATATCGACGTCGCGGCCATGGCCACTCACCCGTGGGATGTGAACCTGAACGCCTCCATCACCGGCGCGGTGGCCAAGGATGATGTGCTGCTGTTAACCCTCTGGCTGCGCGGGCTGGCCAGCCGCGCGGAATCGGGCGAAGTCGCCATGAACGCCTGCTTCGAAAAATCCGGCGAGCCGTATACCAAATCGCTCGAAATGAATCTGGGCGCGGGCAAAGAGTGGAAGAAATTCCAATTGCCTTTCAAATCGCTCGAATCCTACGAAGCCGGCGCGGCCCATCTGACCCTCCACTGCGGCAAAGGGATTCAAACCCTCGAGATCGGCGGCATCGAGCTGGTCAACTATGGGAAAACCGTGAAATTCTCCGACCTGCCGCGGACCAAGATTTCCTACAAAGGACGCGAGCCCGATGCGCCCTGGCGCAAAGAGGCCCTGGCGCGGATCGAGCAGATTCGCAAGGGCGATTTGACGATCCAGGTGGTCGATTCGGCCGGCAAACCGGCCGCCGGCGTGGAGGTTCGCGCGAAGCTGACCCATGGCGCATTCGGATTCGGCTCGGCCGTCGCGGCCCAGGGCCTGCTTTCGCCCGGCGCGGATAACGATGCCTATCGCGAGCACATCCAGAAACTGTTCAATCGAGTCGTGCTGGAGAACGATCTGAAATGGCAGGGTTTCGAAGGCAGCCGCCAGCGGGCCATCGATGCGGTGGAGTGGGCGCGGGCGCGGAATATCGATGTGCGCGGGCATAATCTGGTCTGGCCGAACTGGCGCTACCTGCCGCGCGATATGCAGAATCTCAAGGCCGACCCGGCCGCCCTGCGCAAGCGCATCAACGACCACATCCTCGATGAAGCCGCCACCTTCAAAGGCAAGCTGATCGAGTGGGATGTGATCAACGAGCCGTACACGAACAAGGACCTGCAGAAGATTCTGGGCGATGAGGAGATGATCCAGTGGTTCAAGCTGGCCCGGCAGGCCGACCCCACCGCGCGGCTGTTTTTGAACGATTACCCGATCCTGCGCGGCGATTCCGAACCGCACATGGATGGCTTCGAGAAGGCCCTGCGCTTCCTGGTTGAGGGCGGCGCGCCCATTAACGGGATTGGCGTTCAATGCCATTATGGCGCGATTCCTCCGCCCCCCGCGCAGTTACTGGCCGGCCTGGACCGCCTGGCCAAATTCAAGCTCCCCATTGCCGTCACGGAACTCGACTTCGACACCGATGATGAAGAGCTCCATGCCGACTTTCTGCGCGACCATCTCATCGCCTTCTTCGGCCACCCCTCGGTCGACAGCATCCTGATGTGGGGCTTCTGGGAAGGCCGGCATTGGAAACCCAAGGCCGCGATCTACCGCCGCGATTGGAGCATCAAGCCCGCGGGCAAGGTCTTCGAGGATTTGGTGCTGAAAGAGTGGCGCACGGATGTAACGGTCAAAACCGATGAGAAGGGAATGGCCATCGTCCGCGGATTCCTCGGAGAGTACGAACTGACCGGCGGAGCCAAACCCGAGAAAGCCACCCTCGGACGCGATGGCGCGGCAGTGAAATTAGTGCGATAGCGAGCGGCCGAGCAACTCGCGCGGCGGCTCGCCATCTGGGTGCCATGGTTGCCATGCTGGTGCCATGCTGGTGCCATGCTTAGACCCGCGGCCAGCAACCGCCATTCGCGATTACGGTTCATTCCGCGGGGATAAGCATGTGATGGCGTCCCCCGCAGACATGCTTATCCCCGCCGATTTAGTATTCATCGTCTGGCCAACCCATTTCCAGCGGGTCTAACCCGAATAATTCAGATGAACCACGAAAAACACGAAGGGCACGAAGAAGACCGGAGAAGAGTAGAAATGTAATTCGCGCAACCTGCGTTCACCGCTTACCGACTTTTTGACTGTAAGTCCTTTGGCTCATTCCTCTTCGTGGATTTCGTGTTTTTCGTGGTGAATAATCTGGGCTAACCTTCTCCCGCCGTATCATCTCTGCGAACGGGCCCCGACTTACCGGCCAGATCCTTCGGAGTACCTCAGGATGACAGCATCGCCACATTTCGGCGTCACACTCTCCCACTGTAGCGGGATAGGCCCCACCCGACGCATCGCCCATCCCGTCGCTTCCGATTACAATCCCCCACCCTATGAGCGAATCCAAGCCCGCCGATAAATCCTGGCAATCCCGCATCTCCGAGGCCACCGATGCGCTGGCCGCGTCTTTCGTCGAGTCGATGAGTTACGACTGGCGGCTTTACAAGGTGGATGTGGCCGGGAGCATCGCGCATGCGACGATGCTGGCGAAGGTGGGGCTGATCGCGGATGCGGATCGGGATGCGATCGTGAAAGGGCTGAAGGAAATCGAGGCCGAGATCGATCGCGATGGGCCGAAATGGGCGGGGTTTAAGCCGGAGTTGGAAGATATTCATATGTGCGTGGAGAGTGAGTTGACGGCGCGGATTGGGGAGCCGGGGAGGCGGCTGCATACGGGGAGGTCGAGGAATGATCAGGTGGCGACGGATCTTCACATGTGGCTGGTCGAGGCGTGGGGCGAACTTGAGTTGAAGATACATCTGTTGAACCACGCTTTCCTCAAACTGGCGGAAGCGAGTGTCGGTATTGTCATCCCGTCGTTTACACACTTGCAGAGAGCGCAACCCATTACCGCTGCAGCGGAAGCTCTAGCTTGGGCCGTGATGTTCGATTCCGACAAACAGCGTGGTCCGGGTCGGGCAAAGCTTCCTCTTGGAAGTGGCGCTATCGCTGGTTCCTCTTTGCCTCTTGACTGGACCGACGGAGTTCAGCAACTTGTCTTCATCGACGCCAGCGGAGAGGAGACCACACCCTTCGAATTGCCCCAGTTCAATTGGAATTTGGCGCCCAAGAATAGTATCGAGCGTACCGCCTCGCGTGATGCCGCCTGCGACTTCCTATTTTCCTGCGCCATGATCTCCCAGCATCTCTCCCGCTGGGCCGAGCAGTGGATCATTTACATGACGACGGAGTTCGGTTTCATCAAAATTGCCGACCGCTACACGACCAGCAGTTCGATGATGCCGCAGAAGCGGAATCCGGACATGCTGGAATTGATCCGCGGGCGGTGTGGGAATGTGTATGGGGATCTGTTCGCCCTGATGACGATTTTGAAGGGGCTGCCGATCGGGTACAACCGGGATTTGCAGGAAGACAAGCGCATCGTCTTCCGCGCGTATGACACGGTCAGCCAATGCCTGACGATGGCGGCTGCGATCGTGAACAGCGCGAGCTACGACAAGGAGCGGATCGAGCCGACGCTGGAGCGCGGGTTCCTGGATGCGACGAGTTTGGCGGAGTATCTGGTGACCAGGGGGATTCCGTTTCGCACGGCGCATCACATCGTGGGGACGCTGGTGGCGCGGTGCGAGAAGGAGGGCAAGACGGCGCTGGCGCAGGTCACCCTGGAGGAGTTCAAGACCGCGGCCGGGGAAAATGGAGGGAAGATCGGCCAGGATGTTTATGAAGCGCTGGGGGCGCGGAATGTGGTCAAACGCTACCAAAGCGCCGGCGCCGCCGGCGGCAAACCCTTCGAAGATCAGTTAGCCGCATGGAAAACACGCCTTGGGATGTGAAAAAGGGGGGGTGCCCAAAAGGAAATCCTGACGACAAAATACTTCGCCTCGGTTATCGTTTGAATTCTAAGGAATTCCCATGCGCAGAACCCGCGGCTTCACACTGGTCGAACTTCTGGTCGTCATCGGCATCATCGCCGTGCTGATGGGAATCCTCTTTCCCGTTATCGGCAAAGCCCGCGCCAGCGCCAATCGCACCAAATGCGCGGCCCATCTCCGCGATGTCGGCAACTATTTCCAAATGTACCTCAACCAGTCGAAGAACAAGTTACCGCGCATCAATACCATGCCCTCGATCCAGCCGCCCTTGAATGGCGCGCCCTCCATTGTCGAAGTCTTCGAGCCTTTCCACCAGGGTTTCACCGGCTCCTTCGAATGCCCCTCCGATGTGATCAAGGAGGATGCCACCGGCGCGCCACCGGGATTCGATAAATATTATGAAAGAGAGAAGTCCAGCTTCACGTATAATCCCCGTCTGTCCACCGATTACGCCGGCAAGCAGTTGCAGGATGCCTTCAAGGACATGGAAACCCGCGGCCTCCCCAAGGAAGCGCTTTATCTGATGCGCGATTACGAACCGTATCACGGCTCGGCCGGCACGCTCGGATCGATGAACTACCTCTTCGCCGATTGCTCGGTATCGGATATCGCAAGCAGATAAGATTCGTAGCACGGGCATCCTGCCCGTGTTGAGTCACCTATGGCAAACTCAAAGAAACACCTCGCCTGGATCGCCGTCGTCATCCTCCTCGCCATCGCCGGCGTCGTGGCCTACATCTACTGGCCCAAGCCTGCCAAGCCCGCCACCGCCGAAACGCCCATCGCCGAGCTCTTCAAATACGGCGCAACCGATGATTTCAAGAACCTCCCCAAGGAGAAGAAAAAGGCCTTCGTCGATGAACTCTCCCGGCGCAGCCTCCGCGATCTGAGCCACGCCTTCGAGAGCATGGATGAGGATTCGCGCATGAAGTTCATGATGAATAACCTCCGCGACAATGTCTTCTTCCGCCTGGCCGATGGATATTTCGCCCTGCCCGAAGGCTCCAAGCGCGTCGCCTATCTCGATTCGAAGATCGATGAAATCAACAATCTCCGCAAAGAGGCCGAGGCCCGCGCCGCCACCCGCCCGGCCGCCTCGCAACCCGCGGCTCCGCCCTGGTCGATGTCGGCCGGCAACGCCCTGACCATGATGAAGAACATGATCGAGAATATCCCGCCCGAACAGATGGCGCGGTTTTCCGAGTTCCGCAAAGCCATGCGCGACCGCCGAGCCGAACGCGGCATCCCCGAACCGAAATACACGCCGGGAAGGTGAGAGATTGTACGGGTTGGTCCATTGTCCATTGTCCGTTGTCCGTTGTCCGTTGGTCCGGAGGGTGCAAGTCAACAACTGACAACTGACAACTGACAACTGACTACGGACTACGGACTACGGACAACTGTTGGATAAGTTCATCCGACCGTCCCCATTGCACCAATCCGCTCAGAAGTCAAGCTCCACAAACCGGTTACGACAATTCCCCTCATCTCTCTTCCCCAACCCGCCCCAATTCAACCCTCTCGCCGGAAATCAACCGGGCATCCCTCGTGTTTGGCCGATAAAAGGTAGGGGGGGCCGCCAACTTTCTTTCATTGGAGCGAAAATTGCCCGAAGTATCGGAAAACCCGGTCGGCTATACTGTTGGGTCGATGGATGAGGAAATGAATTATCCCAATCCGGTGGTCCGCACGGACCTGCCGGTGAAGAAGCGCCGCTGGCCGAAGATTGTCGGCGGGCTGGCGGTTCTATTGCTTCTGGTCATCGTCTTCCTGCCGCAGATTCTCTCCACCCGCGTCGGCCGCAAGTTCGTGGCCGCGTATCTCACCCGCAAGAGCAACTGCGCCATCGTCATCGAGAGCGTCAACACGAGCTGGTTCGGCGGCACCACCATCAAGAAGCTCTGGTTCAAGGACCCCCTCGGCCGGCGCATGGGTTTCGAATCGATGACCTGCCAGGCCTCGATGCTCGATTTCCTCCGCGGCAAGTTCAAGCTCGGCGACGCCACCGTCGATGGGCTTTACTTCGATTACGTTATGGATGATGGCCGGGGCGTGAGCAGTTTTGACCGCATGGGCATCGGGCAGGGGGGCGTGCTCCCGAATCTTTCGGGCAGGATCAAGATCAACAGCGGCGCGATCGCTTTCTGGCGCGGCACCGTGCAGCCCAAGCTCTATAACGTCACCTGGGACAGCGCCCAGTTCGCCAATGCCAAAGGCACGCTCGATATCAAGTCGCTCGATCAGCCCTGGACCTACGCGATGTCGGCCGACATCGTCGATTACGATGACAAGACCGGCCCGGTCACTTCCTCGGGCACGGTGGACCTGGGTGAGAATGGCCGCTTCGATCCCGCCACGATGAGTTTCGATCTGAAGTTTGAGGGGACCGGCGTGCGCACCGGCCCCATCGGCGCGGTGCTCACCCCCGGCGCAACGCCAGAGGAAGTGCAGCAGGTCCTCGGCGCATCGCTCGACAAACTCGATATCGCCGTCAAGGCCGCCGATGGAAAAATCACCTTCGAGAAGTTCGACGCCACCGGGAAAGTCGCCGAGATTCACGGCCACCCCACCATCGACCTCACCGGCACCAGCCCCGTGCTGATGGTGAAGAAGGAACTCAGCTCCCCGGAGGTGAATCGAATTTCCGTCGGCGTTTGTAAGCGACTGGGAACCGAATTGCTGGTACATCTGAGCCCGTTCTTCCGCGAATCCGTCGGCGGCGGCACCATGAGCATCACCTTCGATCAACTTCGCCTCCCCCTGGCCGCCAAGCAGTGGAAATCCCTCTCCGCCCGCGGCAGTTTTTCCGCGAATGCCATTACCCTGGCCCGCTCCGACGACATCACCGGCAGCGATGTCTTCCCGAAAAATCTCGCCTCGCAGGTGGCCCTGCTGACCGGCGATGACAAGAAAACCGTCGAGCTCAATGCGCAGGGTCCCTTCTCGATTTCCGATGGCCAGGTCGCCATCCAGCCCGTGACCACCAGCGTCGGCGGCATCGGCATGTCCCTCGAAGGCATCACCGACCTCGAAACCGGCGCGGTCACCGCCACCGCCACTTTCACCCCCTCGGCCGGCCTGACATCCGCCATCCCCGCCCTGGCCGGTTCATCCTTCGCCGTCCCCCTGACCGGCGATGGCAAACTGGTCCAACTCGCCCTCCTCGCCCCGCGCGGCTCGCTGACCGATGCCGCCATCAAAGCCATGAGCGAGCAGATCAACCATCAGGTCTCGCGAATGAAATCCCGCGAAACCCAGCGACTCATGAACAAAGGCCAGCAGGAAGTCCAATCCATCCTCCGCCCCCTCCAGGGCAACAACGGTTCAACACCCGACGCCCCCGGCGATAAGAAATAATAGTAAACGCTAATCAAATGGTGGAGTCCCCGCACCCCAACGACTTGGATGCCGTATATGTCCAAACGTGCGCTTCAAATCATCATCCCGCTCCTGCTTTTGTCCGCGCTCGCCCAGCCCGCCCAGGCCGGCGTTTGGAGCTGGCTCTCCCCTTCCAGGAACTGGCAGCGCATTAAAAACGGCTGCTCCTATTGCTACAACGGCGTCAAAGGCACCTGCGTCAAAAAAATCGAGAAGGCCAAGTCCGATCAACGCAAACTCTGGGGCCTGAAATTCGCCGATGGAAAATTCGACCCCGGCCGCCCCCTGGCCATCCTGATCCACGGCCTGGATTCCGACAACGGCATCTGGTGCGAAATCGCCGCCGGCCTCAAATGCGATAACACTCAGGTCGCCTATTTCAGCTATCCCAACGATGGCCCGGTCGATGATGCCGCCAAGATGCTCTCCGATGAGCTCGAGAAACTGCAGAAGGCCCACCCGACCCTGCGCGTCCACATGATCGCCCATTCCATGGGCGCGCTGGTCGCCCGCGATTACATCGAGAGCCCGCGCTATCACCACGAGGTCGATAAATTCATCGCCATCGCCCCGCCCAATCACGGTTCCTGCTGGGTGCGCGGCCGCTGGTTCCAGGAGTGGCACGAGCATTACTGGATGTGGAAAACCAACCCCAACTGGAGCCCCATCTGGATGTTGACCGATGGCACCGGCCAGGCCACCGACGATCTCAAACCCGGCTCGAAGTTTCTCGAAGACCTCAATAACCGCCCGCGCCGCTACGGCGTTCAGTACACCATCATCCTCGGCCGGCAGCATATCGCCTCGCGCCTCACCGCCGATGCCTGCGCCTCGGCCGAGGGCTGTTTCTCGCCCAACGTCTGGGGCACCCGTCAGGTTCACGCCGCCATCGGTAAAATCGAAGGCCATTACCGCGCGCAGACGGGTGATGGCGATGGCGTGGTCAGCCTCGAAAGCGGCCGGCTCGACGGGGTCGATGATGTCATCGTCCTTCCCGCCGATCACAACGCCCTGGCCATGAGCGTAAGCGGCAAGCAGCCCGCCGCCCTCCCCGCCGTCAAGGAGCGCATCGCGATGGGTTCCGCAAAGTGAATTCGAACTCGCCTTGACCACTGAGGATGATCCCGTTGGGTGACACGGCCACGCGCCAAACGGCCCTCGCATAAAGAAACGGTTCTCGCGTGGCCGTGCCGTCCCGCACTCAGCACACCTTCCCAGCCTCCATTTCCCCGCGCACCCTCTCAAAACCTGTGATACGATCCGACTTTCGCGTTCCAACCAACCCTCTCGCGCGACCTGATTCCCGCCCCCGCGTCATAAACTTTTGTCAGCCCCGCCCCCAACCCCATGCCCGCTGAATTCGACTTCATCGACTGGCTCCGCAGACGCCAGAAGCCCTCCGCCCTGGTCCAACTCCCCGCCGGCGATGACCTGGCCGTCGTCAACTGGCCCGCCGCAAACCTGCTCCTGGTCGGCGTCGATCAGGTCCTCGACGGCGTGCATTTTGACTCGGCCGTTCATTCCCCCCGCGCCATCGGCCGGAAGGTCATGAACCGCAACCTCTCCGACTGCGCCGCCATGGCCTGCCTCCCCGCCGCCGCGGTCGTCGCCGCCGGCCTGCCCCTCGGCTGCTCCATCGATTACGCCAAAGAACTCTACCTCGGCATGGAAGAAGCCGGCGGCCAGTTCGGATGTGAAATCATCGGCGGCGACACCGGCTCCTGGCCGGGCAAACTCGCTCTCTCCGTTACGATTCTCGGCCGCTCCGCCGGCATCGCCCCCATCACCCGCTCCGGCGCGAAAGCCGGCGACCAGATATACCTCACCGGAAAGCTCGGCGGCTCCATTCTCGGCCGCCACATGACCTTCCGCCCCCGGATCGACCAGGCTCGCGCCATCGCCTCCCGTTTCACCGTGACCGCGATGATCGATCTCTCCGATGGCCTGTCGCGCGACCTGGCCCACATCTGCGGGCAGAGCCACCTCGCCGCCCATCTCGAATCCGCCAAAATTCCGATCCACGAAGATGCGATCGAACTCTTCAAACGGGATGGCATCCCCCCGCTCGACCACGCATTGAACGATGGCGAGGACCACGAACTGCTCTTCACCTCCCCAAACGAAATCCCCGCCGACCTCGCCACCCGAATCGGCATTATGGCCGAGGGTAGCGCCATCACCCTCGACAACCACCCCCTCCCCCCGCGCGGCTGGCAGCATCAATTGTGATCGCCCTCAGGGTCGAGAGCCGGCCACCAGAAACCGTCTTACGCAAGTTATCGCTCTCCGGCTCCCGACCCTTTCATGCCGATAGCGCATCGGACCGATGAGTCGCGCCGTTGGATAGGGGCCACACTTCCAACGCATGACAGAAAGGGTCAGGAGCCGGGGAGCATCGGTCCACTTGGTACACCTTCTGGTGCCCGGCTCCTGACCCTGAGCAGACTCCAACACCCAATCCCCTTCGCGCCCTTCGCGCGCTTCGTGGTTAATCTACCGCCGTGTTAATCTATCCCCGTGGAGTACCTGTCCAAATCCATTTCCGAAACCGAATCCATCGCCGCCGAGATCGCCCGCTCCCTGCGCGGAGGTGAGTGCATCGCCCTCCACGGCCAGATGGGCGCTGGCAAAACCCAGTTCGTCCGCGGCCTGGTCGGCGCACTGGGCGGCAACACCCGCGCCGTCTCCTCGCCCACCTACGTCCTGCTCAATGTCTACGAAGGCGGCCGCCTCGCCGTCTTCCACCTCGACGCCTACCGAGTCTCCGGCCCGGCCGATTTCGAAGGCATCGGCTTTCCCGAACTCCTCGAACAAGGCGGCATCGTGGTCGTCGAGTGGGCCGACCGCGTGATGGATCTGATCCCGCCCAAACGCGTTGAGATATGGATCGAGGCGGTGGGGAAGATGAGGAGGAAGATTCGGGTGGAGGGGAGCACTGTGGACGTCGAAGGATAGCGATTCTTGAGCGCTCAATCTCTGGATCGATTTACGCGGCGAACACGAGATATCCCACCGCGCCCCGCGCATCTGGCATAACCGGCAAACCCCGACCGGGCGTGCCCGCAGACTTCCCCCGGCTTACCGTTCAAATCCGCGTTTCTTCCCCGTTTCTCATTATTCCCACCGATAATGCCCGCACCTTGCCGAACAACACGATTGAAGGAACACCAACCATGGCCCCCGCTCAGTTCGAACCGCTTGAAGACCGCCGTCTCATGTCCGCCACCCTCTCCGTCGGTGCCAACGTCAACACCACGGCAATCGCCGGCAACCAGGTCGAGGGGCAGATCGCCATCAACCCGACCAACCCGAATAACCTGGTCATCGTCAACAACACCGACTACAACAATGGCACGCAGCTCATCATCTCGCGCTCGATCAACGGCGGGGCGAGTTGGACGCGCACCTTCATCGGGGCGACGCAGGACCATCTGATCGCCAACACGACGCGGGTGGATGCGCGGGCGGCGTTCGATGGGTTTGGCAACCTTTATGTGGCGTACATGTGCGCGGCCTCGACTTCGGAGGTGCGGGTGATGGTGGCGCGATCGGCCGATGGTGGGGCGAGTTTTCCATCGGTGACGGCGGCCGTCAGCGGAACAGCTTATGACCCCGATGCGCCGGCCCTGGCGGCGGGCATCGATGCTTCGAAGCGCGGCGGGCAGGCGATCTGGCTCAGTTTCACCGATTACAACTCGGGGCGGGTCAAGATGGTGCATGCGACGGCGGCCGGGCTGGGGCAGTGGTCCAACTTCGGCGGGATGACCACGGTTTCGGACCGCTTCGGGACATATTCTTCGATCGCGGTCGGACCGGCCGGGCAGGTGGCGGTGGCGTATGAGGACAACGATTCCTCGCAGGGGCCTTCCAATCTCTACGTCGATGTGGATGTGGATGGCGGCAAGAACGCCTCCAAGTTCGGCATCGACCGCCTGGCTTCATCGACCAATGTCGGCGGGTGGGATTACATCCCCGCCCAGCCCAACCGCTCGATCGATGCCGAGCCGAAAATTGCCTTCGACAACTCCAACTCCGCCACGCGCGGCAGGCTTTATCTGCTCTACACCGATGAACCGGTCAACGAATCCAACAACACCGACATTTTCCTCCGCTACTCGGCCAACAACGGCGGAACCTGGTCGGCGCGCACGCGCGTGAACGATGATGCGACGGCCGCCAGCCAGTTCCTTCCCGCACTGGCGGTGGACCCGGTCACCGGGAACCTGGCGGCCGGGTGGTACGATGCCCGCGCCTCGGGCAATAACACAACCGTCCAGTATTATGTGGCCGTTTCGAGCGATCATGGGCTGACGTTTTCCCCCAATGCGCGGGTCAGCGCCGGCACATCGAGTCAGTACAGCGCATCGTATCCCAGCCCCTACATCGGCGACCTCGACCTCGGCGACTCCACCAGCATGGTCTTCTACAACGGCAAACTGATTCCCGTCTGGGCCGACAATTCCAACTCGACTTTGAACAATCCCGATGGAACGGCCAAGTTCGATGAGTACATCGCGGTGATCAATATCGCGACGATCTGATGGAGGTCCATCACCCGTTGGTCGCGTTATCCGTCCGGTCCTTAAGGATCACATTGCTCCCCGTGCCGCCATCGAGGAGCGTATCGGCCAGCCCATCGGCGCCGAAGATCGTATCGTTGCCGTCTTCGCCGCGGATCACATCGACGCCCATTCCGCCGGTGAGGACGTCGTTGTTGGAGCCGCCCCAGATGGCATCGTTGCCGTTGCCGCCATCGATGTTGTCGTTGCCATTGTTGCCGTAAATCGTGTCGTTGGCATCGCCGCCGACGATCGTATCGTTGCCGTTGCCGCCGATGATCGAGGCGGGCACGCTGATGCCGGTGCCGAGGATGATGCGGTCATCGCCATCGCCGGCGTTGACGACGATCTTGCCGACGCTCTTGAAGGGAGACCCGGCCAGGGTCTTGGAGTTGGCGATGACCGTGATGCCCTTGGAGGATTGGCCGAAGGAAATGGTGTCGATGCCGGGCGTGCCGTTGACGGTCAGGACGCCGCCGGCGAGGGTGGCGGTCGGTGTGGGCCCCGCGCCGGGCGGGGGCGGCGGAGGAGGGTTCTGGATCGCGCCGCTGACGGCGAAGTGGTAGGGGTTCTCATCGGAGTCGTTGGTCGTGAAGGTGACGTTGCCCGAGCGCGAGCCGACGGTTGCGGTATTCAGGCCGATGACCAGCAGATCGGTCGCGCCGGATTTGAGGGTGGACGGGATGTTGTCGAGGATGACGAAACCCGATGGCACCGAGACCGCGCCCAGCGCGAGCGTGGCATCGCCATCGTTGCTGATGCGGAAGGTGCGGGTCGGCTGGGCAGCGCCTTTGTTGACCGTGCCGAAGGAGAAGGCGCTCAAGCCGGAGATGACGCCGCGCAGATTCCCCTTGGCCTGCACGGATTTGAGCGTGATCTCGGGAATCGGAAGCGTGCCGACGCCGACGTTGGCCTGCACGCGGAAGCTGAAGTTGCCGCGGATGGGGTCATCGGTGGTGAAGGTGACAAAGCCGTCTTTGCCGCCGGCGGTGGTGGTATCGACCTGCACGACGAAGGATTCGCTCGCTCCGGGCGCGAGTGGCCCGATCAACGGGTCGATGATCGTGAAGCCGGCCGGGGCGACGACATCGCCGAGGTTGAGGGTGGCGTTGCCATCGTTGCGGACGCGGAAGGTGCGGGTGGGGCCGGTGGTGCCGATGGATTTGTTGCCGAACTCGACGGTGGAGTTGCCGTTGTCGATGTTGGCCGATGGCCGAGCCTGGGTGACGACGATGATCGGCGCGGGAATCGCCTGGACCGTGCCGGTGACGCTGAAGTTGAACGGGTTCTGGGTGGGGTCGGTGTTGGCGAAGGAGATGTCGCCCGCGAAAGTCCCGGCCGTGGTCGTCACCAACCGGATGGTGAACGTATCGCTCTCGCCCGGGCCGAGGGTGGTGACCAGGTCATCGACGATGGAATACCCGGCCGGCAGTTGCAGCGCGCCCAGGGACATGCTGTCCGCGCCATTGTTCACCACGAGGAAGGTGCGCGAGGGTCCGCCGGAATTCTGGTCGACGGTGCCGAAATCGATGGCGGTGGTGCCATCGATCACGGGCGTGCCGGAGGTGGTGACGACCAGATGCGGACCGGGGAGGGGAATGCCGTTTTCGATGGAGGTGAAGGAATCGAGGGTGTTGTCGGCGACGGCCGAGTCATTGCCGTTGCCGCCATCGAGGGTGTCGGCCTGGCCGTCGTTGGAGATGAAGGAATCATCCCCCTCGCCGCCGATCAGCGTATCGAGGCCGAGCCCGCCGGTGATGGTGTCAGCGCCGGCGCCGCCATCGATGGAGCTGGAAACCAGAATCCCTTCGAGCGAGAGGCTGTCGTCGCCATCGCCACCGTTGACCTGCACGCTGTTGATGGCCGCGAGGTCGAAGGTGCCATCGGAAGCGCCGTTCAGATTGACCGTGACCTGGTTGTTGATGGTGTCGATGGTGAAGGTGACGGTATCCGCGCCGGCCGTGCCATCGACGATTAGATTGTTCGAGGCATCGATGATCGAGGTGAGCATCCGGCGGGATTCGAGGGCGTCGACGACCACGCCGACGGCCGAGGCGACGGCGCGGCGGCCCTTCTTCGTGGCGGCGGAGCGCGCGGTCAACTGCTGGTTGGAATTGCCGGACGATGCCCGTGGAAAGGCATTCGCTACTTGTTCATTGCCAAACGCTGAACGACCTCGCGACATTACAACTCCTGAAAACCCATCGACCAATCCCCCGAGAATCCCCCGGGCGCAAGTGTGTCACTCTAATGGACAGCGGGCGTCGCCGACAACCTGCCAAACCCGCCCGCGCCAGCGGGAAGGTGTTAATCCTGGTAAAAGAGAGGGCGCACAAGGGGGAGTTGATACGCAAAAGCAATAAAACGATCAAAGCCGGCCGAATCATACCGAACAGATTCCAACTTCATGGGTTGGGTCGGAAGATTCTCCTTGTGCGGGCGATCGCGCCCGCTGTATCACTGTTTCAATGCGAGCGGGCTCACGTTCGATCGACAATCGCTCGAATTGGCCGTCTCGGCCAGCAAACGTGGGATATGCTGATAATAGACGTCACGTCTGTTCTGACACGACGAGGCAGTTATGAATCGACGAACTTTACTCCCGCGTCTGGCCGGTCTGATGTTGGCCTTCGCCGCGGTTCCGGCTTTCGCGCAGAACGCCACCGACACGCAAACCGGGCAGGTGAACACCCGCGTCGGCGGCGAGCTGTACGGAAACAACAGCAACCGCTATTCGCCCAATCCCTGGCAGACGCACCTGCTTCCATCGGAGGAGCGGTATGCGCGGTTTCGTTCCGGGATGCTCCCTTCGGAACTGGAGATGAATCGCGCCAGCATCGGCCCGCTCACGCCCAATGGCGGGCTCGATTACATCAACGCGCGCTCGCAGGTTCAGCGCGAGATGAACCTGCCCCAGCCGCAGCTTTACAACCCGGCCTACGATCTGAGCCTTCAGCCGAATTCGAAGGGCGGGCCATCGCAAGCGCCCAAGACGGGTTTTGATGGAACCACGCCCAAGCCTCCTAAGCAGGAGATTCAATCGGCCCCGTTGCCGCCGCTGGTGCCCGCGCCCGCGCAGCCCCTGCCCGATAATCAACTTCCCACCGGGCAGTTACCGACCGGCCAGCTTCTTTCGCGGCCGGAATCGCTGCCGCCGGCGCATTTCATCGCTCAGCGGACGGTGCGGCACGGAACGCTGCTGTTGCGGCATCCGCAAACCCAGCCGACGCCGCCGCCCGAGCCTCAGCCGTAAGGGTCATCAATGTGGGGCAGGGATCGGTCTGTACAGGGATCCGAGGGTCGTCGCGATCATCAAACGGCTGTTTTTGGCCGATAAAAGGCTGGCGGGGCCGAATCATTGTTACTAAGATTTCCCCAATCCCCCGGAAATTCCGGGGGCAGGGAACCTGTCGGCGGACCCTTTTGCAACCGTTTGTGGCAGCGAGGAGCATCATATGAATCTGGATTACGCGGTCGATCGGCTTTACGCGGCGGGCTGGACTCCCGAGGATCCGATGGACTGCGAAAGTCTGGTCGATGGGAGGAAGTTTCCCTCGGTGCTGGCGGTGCAGCGGGAGTTTTCCCGCGCCGGGCTGGAACTGGCGATCAAGCACAACATGGTGTTCAACTGTTACCGCGCGACCTGGGCGCCGGCCGGTCAGGCGCTGGACCCGTCGCACGCGGCCGATGAGCGGCATGGGACAGTGGTGGGTGCGTGCGAGCGCGAGGCTTCGGTGTATGCGCTGGCGCAGTTGCGGGCGGCGCAGGTGGAGCATCAGTTGGCGGGGGTGTGAGTTCCGCGGATGCGTGGGGTGTGAATCAGGCGGGTGGAGTCGCCGCGGTTGCCGATTTGGGCCAAATCGGCACGTTCATCCCGTCCCCGTGTCGCCGGATCGAGTTGCAGTTGAAACGGGGCTTGGCGGTCGCGGAGTTCGGCGCTTTTGCGACCCAATGTGTCGGCATCCACTTCAAACTGCATGGCTTGAAGCTCCTCGGCCATCATGTTGTTCCACGAAGTCCGATGGCGAGTGTAGCTCCTGATGATGCACAACCTCCCACGCTCTGCAATCGCGATCGCGTATCCAATACTCCTTATTCTAGGTCTGTTCCAATCCACGGTCGTCCACGCAGCCCCGCCACCCGCCGCACTTCAAATTCCGACGCCCATCATCACGATCGATGCCGGTCACGACATCGCCCCGGTCCCGCGCCGGCTCTTTGGCACGGGTTTGCGGCAGAACATGCAGTCGGGCGATGCTATTCGCAAGTTCATTACCGACACCGGCATCACGCTCTTTCGCTACCCTGACAGCCTGGACACGGGATACACCTGGGATTGGGAGGCGGGCGGCGTCATGGCCCGCGGTGGAAAGCCATTGGTCTCGCCACTTGCGAAATTGGATGTCGCTGCTGAATTGTCCAAAGCCGTCAAGGCTGAACTATTCTTCACGCTGAAGATTCATGGCTCATCACCCGAAGAGGCCGCCCGCACGGTTGCCGAGGCGAAGAAGTGTGGGTTGGGCGGGTCGTATTGGTGTTTTGGCAATGAGCCGTACTTCAAGGGCGACAAGGATTACATCACTCGCGAGGCATACGTCGAACTGGTGAACGCTTACGCCCCGGCCATGAAGAAGGCCGACCCCGACATCCACCTGGGCATCGCCTGGGGCGGCCCGTACATCGAAGAACAAAGTGACAAGGGCCGAGACAGCTTCGTGCTCCGCAGCACCCGCCAGTGGGTCGACTTCGTGGACTTCCATTTCTACACCGGCCGGTGGGAGAAGAAACAGGGGATCGATGCCCGGCGCATCATGGCCGGGTCGATGCTGGTTGCCGAGCACACCCGCAAGTTCCGCGAGATCTTCCGTCGCGAGGCGCCGGATAAAGCCGAGCGAATCGAGGTGCATTACTGGGAATGGAACGGCCCGCCCTGGCCGGAGGTGGGCGGGATTCAAACACTGGCGACGGCCCTGTTCGCCGCCGACACGCTGGGGGAGATGGCTCGCTGCGGGGTGAAGACGGCGATCCAGTACAACCTGCAGGAGCATGCGTGCGGATTGATTCCGGGATGGGAGCAGGATTCGCTGGCGTCCTATGCGACCGAGCCGTGGAATGGCAAGACTGTTCGGCCCATCGCATATGCCCTCCAGCTTTGGAGCCGGCATATGGGGCCGATGCTCGTGGAATCCTCCATCACCGGTGGTGCCAGCTACTCGAACAAGGACTGGCACACTCTGGTGAATTTCCAGGGCGAGGTGCCGATGCTCTCCGCTCACGCCACCCGCGGCGAAGATAGGAGGTCGCTGCAAATCATGGTCGTCAATCGGGATGAGAAGAATTCGACCGACGTGGAGATTTCACTCAAGGGATTCGATCCGGCCGCGAAGGCCCGGATTCTAACGCTCACCGGCCCCAGCGCCCTGAGCCACAACGACGTGACCACCCGCCAGCCCTTGTATCACTCGTTCGAGGATGCGCCTGATCCAGTGGTGAAGCTCGTGCAGACGCAGCGCGACGGGATTGCACCCGCATTCCACCACGTCTTTCCCCCGCACTCGGTGACGGTCCTGATCGTGCCGGCGAAATTGCCACAGTAATCCGGGCCGATGTCGAGGGAGAAAATGTTGGGCAAGCTCGTCCATTGCGCTCGACCGATCGTCTGACTCCACGGCGCTGCCAGGTTCTTCGAACGACCGTTTCATCTTTATGATCCCCAGGGTTCCGCTGCGTTCGATTCCTCGGAGCGACGGGTACCATCCTCACGCGCGCCTACGACAGTCCACGCGGCTTGCACGTTCACGTCC
>JBBRTW010000017.1:0-33630 GCA_038244055.1 Tepidisphaerales bacterium
CCCGGGGTTCAAACCCCTGGCAACAAACGCCCGCCCGCCGGGCGAAGACGTGGGTAAGGGAGGGCGGGGTCCAGGGGTTAAAACCCCTGGCAACAATCGACCGCCCCCCGGGCGAAGAGGTGGGTAAGGGAGGGTGGGGTCCAGGGGTTAAAATCCCTGGCGACAATCGACCGCCCTCCGAGCGAAGACGTGGGTAAGGGGGGCCGGGGTCCAGGGGTTAAAACCCCTGGCAACAATCGTCCGCCCTCCGGCCGAAGAGGTGGGTAAGGGCGGCTGGGGTCCAGGGGTTAAAACCCCTGGCAACAATCGACCGCCCTCCGGGCGAAGACGTGGGTAGGGGAGGCCGGGGTCCAGGGGTTAAAACCCCTCCGCCCTCCGGGCAAAGACGTCATCCCGTTGAACGTGCCCATTGTCCGTGATAGCGTTAGGCGCGTCTTCCTCCACTCTTTGCCTAAGGTTTGTCATGATCGGCTTGCGCTCGATTCTTCCACTGGCGATCATTGCGATGGTCCTGAGTATGTGGGCCGGTCTGGCTTGCCAGCGGGCTCAATTTACGGGGCCGACAGTCGATTCCAATACCAAGATTCAGGGCGATGCTTCTGCAACGGCGACGACGGCGGCCGCGTTTCCGGCGATTCCCGATCAGAACCATCTCCACAATGCGCACTACGTCACTGCCAAAGTCATCGCGGGGGCGCAGCCTGAGGGGGAAGCATCTTTTGAGGCGCTCCGGGCCATGGGCGTGAAGACTATTCTTTCGGTCGATGGGGCTGCGCCGGATGTGGCCATGGCGCACAAGTTTGGCCTGACTTACGTTCATCTCCCCATCACTTACAGCGGCGTCAAGCCTGAAGAGGGGGCGGCCATCGCCAAGGCGCTCGCAGAGCTTCCCGGGCCGATCTACGTTCACTGTCATCATGGCAAGCATCGCTCGGCGGCCGCGGTGGCGGTGGCGTGCGTGATCAACGGGACGCTCGCGCCCGAGAAGGCGGAGTCGGTTCTCCAGACTTTTGGCACGGGCGAGAATTACAAGGGGCTCTGGAAGGCCGCTCGCGATGCGAGGCCGCTGCCGGCCGGGGAGTTGAAGGCCGTGAAAGTCAGCTACGTTGAATCGCAGAAGATTCCGCCGCTGGCAGAGGCGATGGTGATGGTGGATCAGCGCTGGGATCGGATCAAGGCGGTGCAGAAGGCGGGCTGGAAAACGCCGGCCGATCATCCCGATCTCGATCCGCCGCACGAAGCGCTGCAACTGGAAGAGCTCCTGCACGAGCTGACGCGCACCGATGCGGTTCATCAAAAGCCGGCCGAGTTCCAGCGGCTGCTGGCGGAGGGGGATGAGGCGAGCAGGGGGCTGCGGATGGCGCTTTCAGCCAGCGCGGCGGCGGGGAAGAGCCAGGGCGGGGCGGCGAGTTTCCTGGAGGCGGACGCGGCGTTCAAGCGCATTGGCAATGCTTGCGCGGCGTGCCATAAGGCGTATCGGGATTGAATCGCCAATCGGCCAGGCGATCACCGTCCCCTATTTCTTCTCCATCTGAAGCGCCGCCTTCTCCGCGATGATCACCGGCGAATCATAAAGCGGAATCTGCTTGAAGACCGCGGAATCCGCTTTCATTGACCATCGCTCCGCCGGGATCGCATAGACTTTTCCTGTCAGCAGGTCCGCGTAGACCGGCTCGGTGAACTTCAGGCCGGGGAAGGTCAGATCCACGGCGGTCGTCGCGTTGGAATCGACTGGGGCGGCCGCTTTGGACCAGATCGCGATGACCGCAGCGCCATCTTTTTTCCGGCAGGCGAGGGTCGCGATTTTCTCGGCCGAGGCTTCGTATTTGAAATCGGCGATGCGCGGCAGTGTGTCATCGAAGATCGAGAAAACCCGCTGCGCGGCCGAGTAGGCGAGCTTGGCGTGATGGACAGTCTGATCCGGGTTCGATTCCAGAAGGCCCTTGTAATTCATCTGCAATTGGCCGCGGCCCTGGTAGTGCATGTCCATGATCGTGAAGAGGTTGTACGGCACATCCTTGGCGCGGTGGGCGAGCATGCGGCGCAGGTCCCACTTGGCCTGGGTGGTTTCGGACCAGTCCATTTTCGACAAGGCGAACGATTCCTGCCGTTTGGAGGGCGCGCCGCTTTCGCCCTGGCGCGCGGTGGCGGTTGGGGCGTATTGGGCCAGGAGCGCGCGCATCTTGTCGGCGAGGCCGGTGTCATCGGGATTCTTCGGGTAGCCGTGGAAAGTGATCGCATCGATCAGGCCGGTCTTGCCGGCCTCTTTGACCTTTTTCAAGAACGCCTCGGCGAAGGCGGCGTTGCCTGCCAGCGCGATCGCATTAGTCTTCGCGGCCGGCTGCTGGGCGCGGATGATCTCGGCGGTGCGGATGAAGAGAACCGCGTAATCTTCGGGCGTGTTGGTTTTGCTGATGTCCGGCTCATTCCAGATCTCCCACTCGCGGACTCGATCCTTGTAGCGCGTCGACAAGGCCCGCACCCAGTTGTCCCAGCCGGCCAGCGCCTCGGGGGATTTGGGGAAGCCGCCGCCGAGGCCGGTGCCGCCTCCGCCGGGATAGACGGGGTTTCCGTAGCTCGTTTCCAGCCAGGGTTGCACACCTTGCGCGAGCGCATCGTTGACGATCTCATCGAGCCAGGCCCAGTCATACACGCCGGCCTTCTTCTCGCACTTGGCCCAGCCCGCCTGAAGGCGGATCGATTTCGCGCCGAGCGGGGAGAGATACTTTTTATAGTTGGCGTACACGGCGAAGTCGCGGTCGAGTGTTTCACCGCCGATGGACCACCACTGCGAGGCGGCGATCGCGCTGGCCGGGCGGGTCTTGAGCGTGCCGATGAGTGGGAGGCCCGGGTCGGGCGCTTGCTCGGCGGCCTGAGCGCGTGCGCTGATCGCAGGGAGGCTGGCCATGATCGATATGGCCAGCACTATGGCAGTGAATCGTCGATTTCGCATGGCATTCCTCTACTTGATCGTAAGGCCGCGGGCCATCAACCGCATTGCGAATCGCACCGCGCCGGTGGTCTGATTGGCCATCCCGCCCATTTTATAATTGTGAATCGGTAAAACTTTCCCCCGCATTTGCCCGCTCGCGATTTGAATCGTACATCGAGGAGTGTCGGATCGAATCAATCGCAAACCGCGGCCTGACCCGCCGCCCTGTTGGAGGAATCAGTCATGTCGAACCTGAGCCGAATCGTTCTCGCCGTGGTGGTCGGCGCGCTGGCGTTGGCCGCCCCCGCTTCGCCCGCGTATGCAAAGGCCGCTCCATCAACCCATCATAAATCGGCCGCGGCGCAGGCGCATCATGCGAAGACGCTCAAGAGCGCCAAGCACGCGCCGCACCGAAAAATGGGCAAGAAGCATCGCGCCGCCAAGCCGGCGAGCCACGCTCAGAAGTCGAGCAGGCAGGCGGCGGGGGATGGGGTGATGAAGATGAGGTAGGTTGGCAAGGACCGTAGGGTTTACGCCGCTTCCACAACGCCCGCAACCGACGTTGGCTGGGGAACCGGTTCGCGATGTTCCTTGAGCGACTCAATGTAGAGCGTCACGGCATCTTTGATGTTCTCATGTACCTCGGCCACCGTATCGCCGCAGGTGGTGCAGCCCGGAAGGTCGGGAACGTAGGCGGAGTAGCCGCCGTCGGTTGCTTGCTCAATGATGTAGAGGTATTTCATGCCGGGAGGTCGTTCAAAAAATCAATCAGTATCCGCAGCTTCCCATGCTCCCGTTTATTGAACGGGAAGATCAACCGGTGCAGGTGCGCTAAACTCGGCTCATCGCGCTCGGCGGGGAGGGCGGCGGAGACTCGGAATTCGCCTTTGACGAGGATTTCCTTGAACTGCCGGTTGATCTCGGCGAGTTGCTCATCGGTGGGGCGGCGCTGCAGGCGGATGATGAGCTCATCCTTAAAATAGCGGACGCTGTGATAATTGGAGTAGAAGTGGGTGACTTCGCGGACGGCTTCATCGACGTTGTCGGTGATCTTGTAGAGGCGCAGGTCCTCCGGGCCGATGAGGCCGCGCTCGAGGAGCTGCTTGTCCACCATTTTCTGCCAGTTCTTCCAGAAGTCGCCGCCGGGACGATCGACGAAGACGATCGGCATGGGCACGCTCTTGCCGGTCTGGACGAGGGTCATGACTTCGAAGCCTTCATCCATCGTTCCGAAGCCGCCGGGGAAGAGCGCGATCGCATGCGATGAGCGGACGAACATCAGCTTGCGCGTGAAGAAATACTTGAAGTTGATGAGCTTCTTATCGTTCTCGATGTACGGGTTGGTCTTCTGCTCGAAGGGGAGGCGGATTGCCAGGCCGAAGGAAGGGTCGGCCCCCGCGCCGCCGTGGCCGGCCGCCATGATGCCGCCGCCAGCGCCGGTGATGACCATCCAGCCTTTGGTGGCCATCAGTTTGCCGAACTGGCCGGCCGCCTTATAGTCATCGTGGGCTTCGGGTGTGCGGGCGGAGCCGAAGATGCTGACCTTCATCACTTCGCGATACGGCGCGAAGACCTTCATCGCGTAGCGCAGCTCTTTGAGGGATTTATTGATGAGCTTGATATCGGCGCGGTTGGTCTGGTCGCGGAGGAGTTTGAGTGCGGTTTCGATGATCTCGCCGACCATGTCGCCATCGGGAACCTCCGACAGCTCATCGATGAGCTTGCCCGAGAGGTTGTAGACGGTATTGAGGTCCGAGCGCGGGACGACCGTTGGTTTCTGGGTCGATTCCTGCGTTTGTTCGAGGTTCTCGGCGAACGAATCGTTGGTGGCGGGGGGCGCGATCTTGGAAGCCTTGGGCGTCACGGAATTTCCTTGCAACCGGCCGCGAGCGCAAAACTCCCCGTCGGCCGCGAGAGATCAATCTGAATCAGCAAGGGGGATGTCTTATCGCAAAGCACTCAAATCGGCAACATGACGTGCAACGATCCACTCTCGGACTTGCTCCTCTGCCTACCGCCTACCGCCTACTGCCCACTGCCGACTCCCATTCGATTGACTTTCCCGCGTAAGGAATCTATCTACCCCATCGGAAGGAATTACTGGTATCACCAGAGGCAAGCTTATGGACAAGGTTCGCATCGGCGTCATCGGTCTGGGGAACATGGGCAGCCATCATGTGGCTTCGATGGACAGCGTCGATGGGGCGGTTCTGTCGGCCGTCTGCGATGCTGATTCAGCGCGCGCGGATAAGGTTGCCCAGCGCTATGCCAATGTCGCCAAATTCACGCGCTATGAAGATATGCTGGCCTCGGGCACGGTGGATGCCATCCTCATTGCCACGCCGCACTTCCAGCATCCGATCATCACCGATGCGGCGTTCGCGCGGGGGCTGCATGTGCTGTGTGAAAAGCCCGTGGCCGTCAGAGTGGGGGATGCCCGCAAAACCAACGAGCTGCATAAAAAATATCCCAATCTCAAATATGCGCTGATGTTCCAGACACGGACCAGCCCGCTGTATCTGAAGATCAAGCAGCTCATCGATGAAGGGGAACTCGGTTCGGAAATCACCCGCATCACCTGGATCGCCACCAACTGGTTCCGCACTTGGACTTATTACGCCCTGGGCGGCTGGCGCGGCACCTGGGCGGGCGAGGGGGGTGGCGTGCTGATCAATCAGAACCCGCATAATTTCGACCTGATGCAGTGGCTGCCCGGGCAGATGCCCAGCCGGATCACGGCGGTCGCCTCCCTGGGCAAGCATCACCCGATCGAAGTCGAGGATGAAGTCTCGGCCATTCTCGAATACCCCAACGGCGCGATCGGGCACTTCATCACCGGCACCGGCGAGGCCCCCGGCGCCGACCGCCTGGAAATCGCCGGCGATCGCGGTCGGCTGGTTTCCGAGAACGGCACGATCAAACTTTACCAGACCCGCAAATCGGTGCGCCAGGTGCGCGAAACCAGCAAGGAAGCGTTCGCGCAGATGGAGTCATGGGAAATCGATGTGCCGGTGCCGGCGCTCCGGCCCGATGCGCACAAGATCGTCACCCAGAACTTCGTCAACGCGATTTTGAAGAACGAGCCGCTGATCGCCGCGGGCGAGGAAGGCATCCGCGGGTTGGAAATCGGCAATGCGATTCTCATGGCGGGCGTCACCCGCAGGCCGGTCGATCTGCCGGTGGATGCGGCGGCGTTCGATGAACTGTTGAAGGACCTGGAGAAGAAGCACGGGGGTCGGAAGAAGATGGAAGTGCCGGTGGATGCGGTGGTGGATATGGCGGCTTCGTTTAAGAAATAGGGGAAGCGCCGCCGCGCCGGGTGCCATGCTTAGACCCGCCGCCAGTCGAGATAAATCGCGATAATGGTTGGCATCGGCGGGGATAAGCATGCGTGGATTGCGCGATGGTTGAGTTTTCGACATTCGACATGCTTATCCCCGCCGAGTTCATGTGATGGCGAAGGGACGCGATCTGGCGGCAGGTCTAAGCATGGCACCCATGGCACCTATGGCACCCAGGGCACCCGGATTGCGGTCGTGGCACCCGGTGTAGGCGTTTCATTTCACCCAGACCGTCTTGATATTCACGAACTCACGCATGCCTTCAGTGGCCAGTTCTCGGCCGTAGCCGCTATTTTTGATTCCGCCGAAGGGGAGACGGGCATCGGATTTCACCGCGCCGTTGATGAAGACGCAGCCGGCTTCGATCTCTCCCGCCATCGATTCGGCCAGCGCGAGGTTTTTCGTCCAGATGCTGGTGCCCAGGCCGAAGCGAGAGAGATTTGCCAGTCGCACCGCATCGGCCGAATCGCGGCAGCGGATCACGGCGGCGACGGGGCCGAAGGTTTCTTCATCGAAGGCGGCCATGCCGGGGCGAACTCCGGCCAAAACCGTCGGCGCGTAGAAGTAGCCGATGCGCGGCAGGCGTTTGCCGCCGAGGAGCAAACGTGTGCCGGCCGATATGGATGCTTCCACTTGCGCGTGCAGATTCTTCAGCAGATCGAGACGCGCCATCGGGCCGATTTGCGTGGCGCGCTGCATCGGGTCGCCGACGATCAACTCGCCCATCGCGCGAGTCAGCGCGGTCTCGAACGCCTCGGCCACCGATTCCACGACAATGAACCGCTTGGCGGCGATGCACGATTGCCCGCCGTTGACGCAGCGCGCGGCGGCGGCCGCTTTGGCGACCGCCTCCACATCGACATCCTCCAGCACGATGAATGAATCCGAGCCGCCCAGTTCGAGCACGGTTTTCTTGAGCGCTTTGCCCGCCTCGGCCGCCACGGCCATGCCGGCGCGCTCGCTACCGGTGAGGGTTACAGCGCGGATGGCCGGGTGTCGGATGACCGCCGCCGCGCGCTCATTGGGAATGAGGATGCTCGAGAAAACGCCGGGCGGAAATCCAGCCTCAGTGAAGATCGCCTCGATCGCCAGGGCGCATCCGGGAACATTGGGGGCATGTTTCAGCACGCCGACATTGCCCGCCAGCAGCGCCGGCGCGGCGAAGCGAAAGACCTGCCAGAACGGGAAATTCCAGGGCATGATCGCCAGCACCGGGCCGAGGGGGTCGTAGCGAACGTAGCTCCGGGCGGCGTCGGTTGGCGTTTCCTGGGGTTCGAGCATCTCGTGCGCGTGGTCCGAGAAGTAGTCGCAGGTCCAGGCGCATTTCTCCACCTCCTGCTCGCCGGCGAGGAGAGGTTTGCCCATTTCCAGCGCCATGAGCTTCGCCAGGGTGTCGCGCTGGCGTCGTAAGACGATGGCCGCGGATTTCATCGGGGCGGAGCGCCGGGTGAGCGATGTGCGTCGCCAGGTCTGGAATGATTCACCCGCCCGCAACAAGATATTTTCGACTTCCTGCTCGGTTGTGAACGGAGGCGTTGGCAGGGGTTCTTCCGTGGTCGGGTTGATGCAGGTCATGGTACTCCTGACGGTCGAGGTCAAGCCGATTACAGGCCCGGTCGATCAATCTAATGGATTTACAAGGGTTTACGCTCGTTCTTGGGTCGCCAACGCATCTGGCTGATCCGGTGTTATAATGATATCGAGATACCAATCCTCTGAGGAGCCGGAAGGAATGAAGTTGGGTTACGTGATGACAGTCTTCCCCCACCAGGGACATCTGTGGTTCTGGCGGGAGGTCTCGTGGATGCGGCAATGGGAGGTGCCTTTGCATCTATTTGCCACGCGCCAGCCCGAAGCGCGGGACCGCGCCAAGCACGCGTGGGCCGAAAAGGCGGCGGCGGAAACGACTTATCTCTGGCCGATGGGTGTCGGCAGGATTCTGTGGGTTTTGCTGGCGAACTTTTTTCGCTCCCCGATTGGTTTTATTCGCAGTCTCTGGCTGGGGCTGACCATCAATGTGGATCGTTCGCAGCGGCCGCGCTGGAAGCATACATTGCCGCTGATCATTCCCGCCTGCCACCTGGCGTCTTTGATGCGCAAGCACGGCATTACCCATCTGCACACGCACACGGCGGCCAAGGGCGCGATCATCTGCATGATGATCGCGCGGATGACCGGTGTGAAATGGAGCCTGATCGTCAACGCCCACCTCGAATGGTGGGGTGGGGCGATGGAGCAGAAGTTCAAAGAGGCGGAGCACACCTTTTTTGTCACGCAGTGGATGATCGAGCAGATGGAGCGGGAATACACTTCGATACCGCGCGACAAGTATTCGCTGGGGCGGGTGGGCGTCGACAGTCGCCGCTGGCGGCCGGACCCTTCGCGAAAAGTCGAGAATCCAGTGCCGGTGGTTCTGGCGGTGGGGCGGCTGGTTTCGAGCAAGAACCACAACCATAGCATCGAGGCGATCAAGATCCTCAAGGACCGGGGAATTCAAGCGAAATTGAAAATCGGCGGCGATGGCGAGGAGCGGAAGAATCTCGAGGCGCTGATCGCCAAACTGGATGTGGGAGATCGGGTGGAGATGCTCGGGAATTTGTCCGAAGAGCGCTACCTCGAGGAGATGAACCGGGCGGATATCTTCGTGCTGGCCAGCCATGGGGAGCCGATGGGCGTGGTTTACATGGAAGCGCAGGCGATGGAGGTTCCCGCCATCGGCTGCAACGCGCTGGGGGCCAAGGAATTGATCGTTGATGGGGTGACTGGAATTCTGGTTCCGCCGGGCAGCCCGCCGGATATTGCGGCGGCGCTGATTAAACTGATCGAGGACCCGGAATTGCGCCGCCGGATGGGTAAAGCGGGCCGGCAGCATGTGCTGGCCAATTTCGACAGCAAAATCTGGGCGGCGCATCTCTATAAGTATCTTTACCGCAACCTGCCGCCGGAATATCGTGCCCCGGCGGATGAATCATCTCCGGCTCCCGCGCACATCGCGACCGTTTGATACGCCATCATTTGCAATAGAACTGACCGAGGTAAGGAGTCCCTTTCATGGACCATGTTCAACCCGCCAACTACGCCCCCAAACAGAGCTGGAAATGGCTGAGGCCGTTTATCCCCAAGCGATTGCAGCCGGCCCTGCGGGGATTGCGCAAGCGATACCAGCGGATGTTCATGAAACTGGAAGAGCCGTACAAGTCAGTTTTTCCATATACCCAGTCCCACCCCGTCCGCCAGCAGAACCTGGTTCGGCTGGGCGATTTGATCGTCAAAGAGAACATCCCGGGACACATCGTCGAATGCGGTGTGCTCGATGGCGGGACGGCGGCGCTGATGGGATGGGCATCGCGCCAGGCCGAGCCGGCGCGGGAAATCCACCTGTTCGATGCCTGGGAGGGTCTGCCCGCAACCACCGTGGAAGATGGCGATGAGGCCGCGGCCTGGACGGGCGAAGTCGTCGGCAGCCCGAATCGAGTGATCGCGATCATGAAAAAGCTGGGCATCGCCAAAGACCGGGTTAAAATTCATCGGGGCTGGTTCGACCAGACCTTTCCGAAAGTGCAGGTTGCGCCCGTTGCGCTGGCGCACATCGATTGTGACTTTTACGAGCCGACGCGGCTATGTTTGGATAAGTGGTATCCGGTGCTGACGCCCGGCGGCATCATGCAGTTCGACGATTACGCGGCGTTTTCGGGGTGTCGCAAGGCCGTGGATGAGTTCCTCGCGGCCCACCCGGAGGTCAAGATGGAGACGACCGGAGAGTCGGCGCAGGCCTTCTTTTTCCGGAAGCCTCGTTAATTTCGTTGGATAGGAACCGCGGATGAGGGAACAACTCGCTAGTGGGACGTCGGAGGCGGAGCGCCCCGTGCAGGCCCATCGGCTGGCATGGTCGCTGACCGTCTGCACCTATAAGCGCGAGAAGGTCCTGCCCCGATGCATTCGGTGCGCGATCGAATCGACGCGCCGGCCGAGCGAAGTGATTATCGTGGATGCCAGCCCTTACTGGCAGACCACGCGCGATGCGGTGCTGGCGGAGTTCGAGGCGGGCAATCCGGACATCAATTTCGTCTATGTGCAGGCGCGGCGGGCTTCGCTCACCGCCCAGCGCAACCAGGGCCTGGAGATGACCTCGGGCGACATCGCCTTCATGCTGGACGATGATTCGCTGCTGTATCCGGATGCGGCCGAGCGGATCATGGAGGTCTTCGAAGCCGATGTCACGCACAGCCTGGTGTCGCTGACGCCGATGTTCGTGCCGGTGCCGCCGGATGCGGCCGAGCAGGCGGGCAAGGCCGATCAACCCGTCAAAGGGCACGGGGGCAAGGATGAGTCCAAGTCCTCGTTCCTGCGCCGCTGGATGCGCAATTTTCTCTGGTCCAACAAGCAGCTCCTTCCGTACGATGGCCGGGATGCCAAACCGCCGCTGCCGGAGGCGATTCGGAATTTCGGCGTGATCCCCGCGCTTTTCAGCACCGGGTCGGCCTGTTTCCGGACGGCGGTGGTTCGCGAAGCGGGCTTCGAGGAGATGCTCGAGCGTTACGCCGCGGGCGAAGACTGGGACATCTGCGAGCGCATCAAGCATCGCGGGCAGTTCGGCTTCGTTCCGGCGGCGCGGCAATGCCACCTGGTGGCGGCGGGCGGGCGTCTCTCGCAGGCGACGGTTTCGATGCTGACCTACTTCAACTTCCTGGCGCTGCATGTGGTCCATAGCACCGACCCGGCGCGCTCGCAGCGGCAGTATCGGCAGATGCTCTGGCGCAGGCTTCTCAGCGACACCTTATCGGACCTGGCCAAGCGGCGCTGGAAGCTTCCGCGGGCCCGCGGTGCCTGGCGGGCGCTGAAAATGATGCCGCGCTTCTTCGCCATGAGCCCGCAGGAATTACGAAAGTGGTATCCGCAATTCCAGCGTGAGATCATTGCCGCCGATAACGGATAGTCTGGGGAATCACCGGAATCACCGATCGGCAAACGATGCAGATGTCGCACTCACAATCCGCCGGGGTCTGGGCATCGGGCGGCGACGCGGCGGGTCTGCCCAGCGCCGAGCCGGCCGCCGACGCCCATGCGATAGGGTCGCGGCCTGGATCGCGGCGGCGAATCCGCGCGCTCCTGATCGCCGAAAGCTGCAATCCGGAGATGATCAGCGTTCCGCTGGTCGGCTACTCGCAGGCCCGGGAACTGGCGAAACTGGCGGATGTGCATGTGGTCACCCACTGGCGCAACGCCGATGCCCTGACCAAGGCCGGCTGGCGCGAGGGCGAGCAGTTCAGTTGCATCGACACGGAGAAATTTTCCAGCCTGGCGTGGAAACTCGGCGAGGCCATCGCCGGCCGGGGCAAAGGGTGGACGCTGCAGGCCGCGCTGTATACGCCGACGTATTACTATTTCGAGCACCTGCTCTGGAAGGCGTTCGGCGCGCGGCTGGCGGCGGGGGAGTTCGACATCGTGCATCGGTTGACGCCGCTGAGCCCGACGGTTCCGAGCATCGTGGCGGCGCGGTGCAAGAAGATTGGCGTGCCGTTCGTATTGGGGCCGCTCAATGGCGGGGTGCCGTGGCCGAAGGAATTCGATTCGGCGCGGCGGAAGGAAAAGGAGTGGCTGAGTTACGTTCGCGCGGCGTATCAGCTTCTGCCGGGATATCGCTCGATGCGGCGCGACTCGGCGGCGATTTTGATCGCCTCGCGCGATACCTGGCGGCAGATGCCGCGGCAGTATCTCAAGAACGCTTTTTACCTTCCGGAAAACGCGATCGATCCTTCGCGTTTTTCGCTGCGGCGCGAGCACAAGGCGGTCAAGCCGATCAAGGTGATTTTCCTGGGGCGGCTGGTGCCGTACAAAGGCCCGGACATGCTGATCGAAGCGGTTGCGCCGCTGGCCAGGGCGGGGGCGGTGACACTCGATATCATCGGCGACGGCCCGATGATGCCGGAGCTGAAGGAACTGGTGGCGAAGCTGGGCGTCGGCGAAGCCGTTCAGTTGCGCGGCTGGGTGGAGCATTCCCGCGTGCAGGAGTGGCTGGCCAAATCGGATGCGTTCGCGTTCCCCTCGGTGCGCGAGTTCGGCGGCGCGGTGGCGCTGGAGGCGATGGCGGTGGGGTGCGTGCCGATCGTGCTGGACTACGGGGGCCCGGCCGAGCTGGTGACGCCCAGAACGGGCTTCCTGGTGCCGATGGGCAATCGCGAGGCGATCATCAATAGTTTCCGCAGCGTGCTGGCGGAGCTGGCGGAGCATCCCGAGCAGATCGAATCGCGCAGCGCCAACGCGCTGCGGCGGGCGCGGGAGCAGTTCACCTGGGAAGAAAAGGCGCGGCGGACGATGGAGATTTATCGGTGGGTGCTGGATCCGTCGCGGGAGCGGCCGAAGTTTGAGATGCCCGAGCCGGATTTGAGTGAGGGGTGAGCACTGGGCGCAGGGGCTGAAGTGCCGCACAATCGGGGGATGGATGCCACCGATGTCACCGTTCCCGCTGAAGGGCCGCGCGATGGCCGGACTTTGCGCGGTTCAAGTTTAATTCCAGCGGTGCTGGTGGCGCTGGTGACGGTGGTGGTGTTTGGGCGGGTGATGAATCAACCGTTCGGCCCGTTCGATGATGAGCCCAATCTTCTCAGGAACCCGTACCTGAATCCGCCGACCTTCACGGAGGACCGGGTGCTGTGGCTATGGACGCATCCGCACATGCATATGTGGCTGCCGGTGAGCTATACGGTGTGGGGAGCGATCGCCGCGATCGACTATCGCGCCGATTCGCCCGCGCCCGGGCCAAACGATGACCCGACGATTTCGCCTCGCATGGCGGCGCGGCCATTCCATGAGGCGAATGTGCTGGCGCATGTGGCGGCGGCGCTGCTGGCGTTTGCGGTGTTGCGAAAGCTGATCGGCCAGCCCTGGCCGGCGGCGGCGGGGGCGCTGCTTTTTGCGGTGCATCCACTGCAGACGGAGTCGGTGGCATGGGTGGCGGGCCTGCGCGATGTTCTGTCCGGCGCGTTTTCGCTGGGGGCGATCTGGGTGTATCTCGTGGCGACGGATGAGAAGGTGCCTGCGCGGCGCGGGCGGGGGGTTGCGCTTCATGCACTGGCTTTGCTGCTGTATGCGCTGGCGCTGCTTTCGAAGCCTTCGGTGATGGTGCTGCCGGCGCTGCTGGTTGCGATCGACCTGGTCATCCGTCGGCGGAGTGTGGCGGCGGTGGCGCGCTCGGTGTGGCCTTATGTGCTCATTGCCATCCCGGTGGCGGTGATCGCGCGGCTGGTGCATCCGGCGGTGAACGTGGCGACGCTTCCGCTCTACCATCGGCCTGCGCTGGCGGGGGCATCGGTGGCGTTCTACCTGGGGAAGCTGGTGTGGCCGGCGGATCTGGCGTTCGATTATGCGTGGCGGGCGACCGAGATCCCGCCGGCGCTGCTGTATGGGCTGGCGGTCATACCGCTGGCGCTGCTGGGGATGGCGGTTGTTTTCAGGCGACAAATGCCGGCGCTGCTGGCGGGGTTGTGCGTGTTCATCCTGGGACTCGCGCCGGTGCTGGGGTTGACGCCGTTCGCCTACCAGTTTCACACCACGGTTGCGGACCATTACGTTTACCTGGCAATGCTGGGGCCGGCGCTGATCGCGGCTGCGCTGCTGTCGCGGGCGCGAATCCCGCGCGGGGCGGCGATCGCGGCGGCGGGGGTGGTGCTGGCGGCGCTGGCGGTTCGGTCTTACATTCAGCTTGGATACTGGGATTCGCCAAGGGGTTTGCTGGAGCACACGATCGCGGTCTCGCCGCGCAGCTCGCTGGCGCATAACCAGTTGGGGCAGTGGAATCGATATCGGCGCGACCTGGCGGGCGCGGCGGCCGAGTTCGCGGTGGCGACGGAGGCGAACCCCTCGGAGACCAAGGCCCCGGTGAATCTCGTGGTCACGCTGGCGGAGATGGGGAAAAGCGATGAGGCCGTGAAGGCGGTGGGCGATGCGGTCGCGAGAATGGGTAACGATGACGCGGAAAGCGTGCGCCTGATGTCGGGGGCGCTCTACAACGCAGCGCTGGAGGCCTACAACCAGGCGGTGGCGCGGCGGGATGTGGCCGAGCTTCGGCGGGCGCGGCGGGCGGTGGTGGAGTCGATCCGCCTGCGCGGCGACGGGAATTCCGCGCGCTTGCTGGAGCAACTCGATCGGATGCTTACGCCGGGGGCGCGGGAGGAAAAGGGGCGGCCGTGAGGGTGGCGCGGTCAATTTCACCACCTGTGCACACGGAAGACACGGAGAATTCAGGGGGATTCCAGTAGAAGATCGATGGATTCTGGTGTCGATGGCGTGGTCATCTACATGGGCGGCACGCTTGTGCCACCTTTGCGGCTTGGAGGGGCGGGCGGTCGGCCCTATACTCCGGGGCAGATGTTGAACAGACGACAAGTTCGAGAACTGGCGATGCAGGCGCTATTTGTGTGGGATTCGCACAATGAGATGAGCCCGGAGGCGCTGCAGCGGCTTTCGGAGGATGCGCAGGCGGATGCGGATGTGCAGTCCTATGCGCGGATCATGGCGGAGGGGACGTGGGAGCAGCGCCAGACGATCGATGCGTGGGTGGAGCGGCTGGCGCCGCAGTGGCCGGTGCATCGGCAGCCGGGGGTGGACCGGAATCTGCTGCGTCTGGCGGTTTGGGAACTGACCAACACGGCCACGCCGCCGAAAGTGGTGATCGATGAGGCGATCGAGCTGGCCAAGCAATATTCAACGGAGAACAGCGGGGCGTTTGTGAATGGGGTGCTGGATTCGGTGTTGAAGGAGGTGGCGGCGCTGATGAGCGGGCCGGCGGGGGCGAGCGGGGGGATGGGTGATGAGGCGGCGGGCGAAACTGGCGAGGGCACGGGTGAGGAATTGGAGGGGCCGCTGGTGGTTGATCGGACGGGGGAGGCTGTTACGGATGGGGTTGAAGGCAAAGCGGATGAGGCGAGCAAGGAAGCGGAAGCCGAAGAGGATACACTGGCGTGTGATTGATCGCGGACAATGCTTTTTGAAACGGTTGAGGCGTCTTCAATGTTGAAGTCTGTCGGCGAAGAAAACCCCTCACCCCCGCCCTCTCCCGAGTACAGGAGAGGGAGCAGAGTAACCACTGCCAACGAAGAACTAGCAACCAGCAACTAGCAACTAGCAACTAACAACTAACAACCATCAACTAATAACTAGCAACTAGCAACTAGCAACTAGCAACTAGCAACTAACAACTAACAACTAACAACTAACAACCCCCATCATGTCGATTTTCGCCAAGGCATTTGACAAGCTCAAAGGAGCGCTGAAAAAGACGGCGCAGGTGTTCAACACCGACGTCCGGACGCTCTTCATCCCCGGGCGGCAGATCAACGAGGAGTTTCTCGTCGAGGTCGAAGAGAAGCTGCTGGCGGCCGATATCGGCGTGAAGAACGCCGAGAAAATCATCGCGGAAATGCGCGAGCGCTGGCGGCTGGGCAAGATCAAGAATCGCGACCATTGCAGGGAAATCGTCCGCGATGAAATGCTTCAAGGCTGGGCTCCGCCCGAGAGTCGCGCGCTGAAATTCGCGCCGGCCGGGCCGACGGTGATCCTGGTGGCGGGGGTGAATGGGGCGGGTAAGACGACTTCCATCGCCAAGCTGGCTTGGTTTTTGAAGAACGAGATGAAGAAGAAGGTGATGGTGTGCGCGGCCGACACCTTCCGGGCGGGGGCGGTGTATCAACTGACGATCTGGGCCGAGCGGTTGGGGGTGGAAATCATCAAGCACAAGCAGAACGCGGACCCGGGGGCGGTGGCGTACGATGCCTGCGAGGCGGCCAAGACGCGCGGGGCGGATGTGCTGATCGTGGACACGGCCGGCCGGCTGCCGACACAGGAGCACCTGATCCGCGAACTGGTGAAAATCCGCGATGTGGTGGCCAAGCGGATCGAGGGCGCGCCGCACGAATCGCTGCTGGTGCTGGATGCGACGACGGGGCAAAACGCGATCGTGCAGGCGAAGGTGTTCGGCAGCGCGATCAACGTGACGGGGATCTTCCTGGCCAAGCTGGATGGGACGGCCAAGGGCGGCGTGATCATGTCGATCCGGGATCAACTTGGGTATCCGGTGAAGTTCATCGGGCTGGGGGAGACGCCGGAGGATATCGCGGTGTTTGATCCGGAGGAGTATGTGACGGCGCTGCTGGGGGAGAAGTGAGCTTCCCTACGAATGGGGAGCGCGCCCGCCATTCGTGGGTAAGCTCAGAACCTGGATCACCTCACCGGCAAGGCGATTGCGAAATTCGCAAAGGGATCACTGGAAGAATGTTCTTTGCACGAGACAATTTGGCCTCAAACGCAACTGAGCGCGTCAGAAACATTTATCGATTTGGTTCGTGAGTCCCTCGAAAAAATAGAAAGGAACCCCCCATGTCCTCAGTCCGCATCCTCGTCGGCACCAAGAAGGGCGCGTTCATTCTTACCTCCGACGGCGCGCGTCAGAAGTGGGATATCGCCGGGCCATTTTTCGCGGGATGGGAGGTCTATCACATGAAAGGGTCGCCGGTGGATCCGAATGTCATCTATGCTTCTCAGTCGAGCGGCTGGTTCGGCCAGATCATTCAGCGCTCCAACGATGGCGGCAAGACCTGGCATCAGCCGGGGACCAAGCCGGGCGCGCCAACCACATCGCCCGAAGGCATGCCCAAGGGCGAGAGCAACAAGTTTGTCTATGTCGGCAATCCGGGCACGCACCAGTGGTACGATGGCACGCCCCATCCGTGGGAATTCAAGCGCGTCTGGCATCTGGAGCCTTCTCTCACCGACCCCGAGATCGTCCATGCCGGCGTCGAGGATGCGGCCATTTTCCGAACCGCCGATGGCGCCAGGACCTGGCAGGAATTGCCCGGCCTGCGCGATGCCCAGGGCCCCAAGTGGCAGCCGGGCGCTGGGGGAATGTGCCTGCATACGATCCTGCTGGACCCGGCCAACCCGAATCGCATTTACGTCGCCATCTCGGCCGCGGGGGCGTTTCGCACCGATGATGCGGGCAAGACCTGGAAGCCGATCAATCGCGGGCTGAGGTCGCAGTATATTCCCGACCCCGATGCGGAGATCGGGCATTGCGTGCATCGGATCGCGCTGCACAAATCCAAACCGAATACCCTCTTCATGCAGAAGCACTGGGATGTCATGCGCAGCGATGATGCCGGCGACAACTGGCGCGAGATCAGCGGGAATCTTCCCAGCGATTTCGGCTTCCCCATCGATGTGCATGCGCATGAGCCGGAGACGATTTATGTCGTGCCCATCAAGAGCGATGGCGAGCATTTTCCGCCGGAGGGGAAGCTGCGCGTGTATCGCAGCAAGACGGGCGGCAATGAATGGGAGGCGCTGACCAAAGGCCTGCCGCAGAGCGATTGTTATGTGAATGTCTTACGCGAGGCGATGGCGGTGGATTCGCTGGACAAGTGCGGCGTCTATTTCGGGACGACGGGGGGGCAGGTTTATGCCTCGGCCGATGGGGGAGATACATGGAACGCGATCGTTCGTGATCTTCCTGCCGTTGTGGCGGTGGAGGCGCAGACACTTCCATGAAAGACAGGCCCATGAAACGCAGCGCATTGCAAGTTTTCACGCTCATCTCCCTGCTGGCCCTCCCCGTCTTCGCCGATAACAAGGCGAGTGATGCCGTCACCCAAACTCCCGGCCTGGTCGCGTTCTGGACCTTCGCCGAAGAGCCCGGCCAAGCCCGCCTGTCATCCGGCACGAAAGCCAAGTTCCCCCTCCAGGAAGTCGGCGGGCCCATCGCGCGCGTTGCCGGCGGGCCGTTTTCAGGGTTCTCGGCCGAGCTCAATGGCAAGCAGTATTTTCGCATCCCCTACGCCGAGACAGGGGCGCTGAACATCTCCGGAAAGGATGCGCAGGTCAGCATGTTCGCGGCCGTTCGCATCGTCGATCTCAAGCAGAGCCGCACGATCGCGGGCATGTGGAGCGAGGGCAAAGGCGCTAACGATGACACCGGCACGCGGCAGTATGCCCTGCTCATGAATATGCCGGCCTACGGCGGCCCGAATCAGCTCACGCCGCACATTTCAAATGAAGGGGGCGTGACCCGCCGCGCCGATGGCAGCGCGTTTCCGTGGTGCGCCGATTACGCGGCCTCGCTTCATCCGGTGCCGACGGAGAAATGGTGTACGCTCGGCTTCACCTACGATGGGCAGTACATCCGCGCCTACATCAATGGCATTCTCGATGCCCGCCCGGCCGACCCGGAGAAGGACAAGCGCGCGGACCGCTACTTCACGCAGGAAGGCCCGGAAGGGAAGAATCGCGGGATGAACCCGTATTATCATGGCCGGGGGATTTTCAAGTATGAACCGGAAAAACACGCCAAATCAAAACCGGGCGGCGGGTCGGATTTCACGATCGGGGCGCGCTTCGCGGGCGGGAGCATCCTGCGCGAGGCGAGCAAAGGCCGATTCGGCGGGCTGGCGGTTTTCGATCGGGCGCTGTCGGAGGCCGAGATGAAGGGGCTGCACGAGGCGGCGAATGTGGGGGGGATCGAGTGAATTGTCCCGGGCGGGATGAAGAGGAGGATTGAGATGATCCGAGTCGTACTTCCAACCCATCTTCGAACGCTGGCGAATGTCGATCGCGAGGTGCAACTCGACATTGCCGGCCCGATCACCCAGCGGACGATTCTCGATGCACTGGAAGCGCGATATCCGATGCTATGCGGAACCATTCGCGATCACGACACGCTCAAGCGGCGGGCGTTCCTGCGCTTTTTCGCATGCGAGGAAGATCTGTCGCATGAATCGCCCGATGCGCCGGTGCCGGAGAAGGTTGCATCGGGGGCCGAGCCGTTTTTTATTGTGGGGGCGATCGCGGGCGGGTAAATGACCGTCCGCGATTTGGCGCTTGTGGTGCGGCCGTCGCGGCTGCCAAAGCAGGCGGGACGCCCGCACCTCAATCGCATGGATTGTGCACACTCATTTAGGCAACCTCATGGGAACGCGATTCACCGCTCGACCCTCACCCCCGCCCTCTCCCGAGTACAGGAGAGGGAGTTTGCTCCTTGAACTGCGAATGCAACTCGGCAGTGGAAGGATATTGAACGAGCGCCAATTGCTTTTCGTGTTCTTAGTGCCCTTCGTGGTTCATCCCATTTGATTCGCGCGATTCAGGGCTCATCCGGCGGCGGGGTGGGCATGCGCTTGGCGGATTCGCTCCACGCATCGACGTATTTTGTCTTGGTGCGCGGGGCGGTCTTGCGCGGGAAGAAGAACCGGCCGATGCGGAAGGTCATGAACAGGCCGGAGATCAGCACCACCAGGATGATCGCCAGCAGGAGGGTTGAAGTGGCGGTGATCGCATGCTGCCCCGCGGCGTCGGCGTTTTTGGCGGCCGCGTTGTATGCTTCCAGCGCGCCCAGCAGATAATAGCGCGCCAGCAGGGCCAGGCCGATTCCGAAGAGGGAGAGAAAGATGATCGCCGCCCAGGGCGCTTTGCCGTGGCGGGTGCGGCGGGCTGGGCGGATACGCGAGAATGAGCGAGGGGCGGGCACTGCGATATTGTACGAGCTGTCCAGCCGGCGCGGGATGTGCAAATGCCGCCGATTTCCCATCCCTGTCCACTCACCTGGCACCGCCGTATCCACATTGGCCAATTAACATCGCTGTGCTGAGACCATCTGCTGATTAGCCGAAAAGGGTCAGGAGCCGGGGGAAGATTGTCAGCGTATGGAGCGTTCCTGGTGGCCGGCTCCTGACCCTGACGCGCGGATTTCAGCAGAGCCATTTACCATTTGCCATTTGCCATTTGACATTTGACATTCGCCATGAGGCTTACTTCGGATTCTTCGTGAACCGCGTAATCATCTGCGGCATTTTCACGACTTCAAAATCCGCGCCTTTCACCCGCCCCAGGGTGTGCAGTTCATCGTCGTTCCAGCGCGGGTCGGGCGCGCCGGAGACGAACCAGTCGCTGCCGTTGTCGGCCAGGATCATGCCGTATTTCTTCATGCACTTGAGGATGACCTGGTCGCTGGCGGGGAATTTTGAAATGTCGTAGTCGGCCTTCAGGCGCACGCGCATGCCCATCGGCGGCAGCTTGGGATCTTCCGATTTGGCCGCCCAATGCCGCGCGGGGGCGACATACGCCTTGCGCGTCTTGACCACCGTGAACCGAATCGCGTGGTTGATTTCCTTCTGATCGACGACTTCATCGTAGCGAACCAGCCCCGGGAAGACGGGCAGGCCGGCCGCATCGGCGCTGGTCCAGGTGGCCGGGCGGATGGTGTCTTTGGTCAGGTCGAAAATCGCTCCCGACCCGGCCTTCCACGATTTGCCGCCATCGACCGGGAAGGCGCGCCAGAGCTCGTACAGTTTCCAGTTGTCGCGGTCGATCACCAGCACATGCCGGTCGCCATCGGATTTGGGCCCGCCTTCGATCGGCGCATCGGCCGGGATGGGGTAATCGCCCTTGTCCGATTCATCGCCGTAATCGAACTTCACCGGCACCCGCGCCTGCTTGCCATCGACGACGATGTACGGAATCCCCATCGGCGCGCCCTGATAAACTGTTCCGAAATCCGGATGCACGGGCTTTTTCAATCCGATCGAAGCGATGAGAACGGCGGAGTTGGGATCAACCGGCTCTTTGGAGATGTCGATGTTCCACGGATCATCGGCCGGGAAGATGGGCTTGGCGCGGAGGCTGGCGTTGGGGCCGAGATCGGGCACGGCGGCGTTGGGCGCGTTCTTCTCCGCGCCCAGAAGAATGGCCACTCCAAGCACCACCGCCGCTGGAAGAGCGATTCGGATAATCATGAATGTATTGAATCGCGGGGGCGTTCGATTCACAAGAGGCGCGACGGTTCAAGGGTGCGATTCCGCGCGTCAACCACCATCCTATTTTAGCCGCTGGGCTTGCCCAGCGCGTCGCCATGCGCTCCCATGCCATCCCGCTCTTCGTGGGCTTCATCATGGCCGGGTTCACGGAGAAACGGCAGGCTTTTCACGATAGACTTGCGGGGACTCTGGTCGTGCGGAGTTGAGTCTCGACATTTCGGCGGCCGTCGCAAGCGCTCACCTCCCCCCATCCCTTTTCATATCAAAATCCACAGTCTCCCGCCCGCGCAGCACCGTGACCTTTACCGGCGAATTCGGCTCTCCCGGCAGTCGGGCCACGAGGTCTTCGACGCCGCGAATCGCTTTGCCGTCGATCCCGACGATGCGGTCGCCGCGGCGCAGGGCGCTGTTGGCGGCCGGTCCGCCCGGCTTGATGTTGGTGATGATGATCGCGCCCTGGGCGTCGATGTTGATGTCGATGCCGATGCCGCCGGTGCGGTTGGCTCCGGGATTGCCGGGGCCGGGTTGGCCCGGCGCGGGATTGCCCGCGCCGATGGGCGGGAGGTTCATCGCTTCGCGCTTGATGATGAACTCCAGGCGCTTGGCATCGCGCTCCATGACCAGTTTGACATCCGTGCCGGCCTGGCCGCGCACCAGGGTCGAAGGGTCTTTCACGCTGGTGGCCATCTTGCCGTCCACTTCGAGCAGCACATCGCCTTCGCGAATGCCGGCGCGGGCGGCCGGGCCATCGGGCTTGAGGGCGGCCACGCGAATGTTGCCATCGTTGCCGATCTGCACCATGACTCCGACGCCGCCGACTTGCCCGCCGGCGGGATTGTCAGCGCCCGGGCCGGGGATCGGATGCGAGCCCGGGCCGACCGTGGGTCCCGGACCGGCGGGGACATCGGCAAACGGGTTGGCGGGTTTAGGCGGATTGGCGGCCGGGTCACTGAACGGGTTGGCGGGTTTGAGCGGATTGCCGGCCGGCTCATCGAACGGATTGGCAACCGCTTTAGGCTTCTGGTTGATCAGTTTGTAGGTGGTGCGGCCGGACTGGACAACCAGGGCATCGCCATCGAGCTTGGCGGAGAATGGGAAACTGTTTCCGGCATCATCGCGGAAACTCCCGGCCAGCGCGCCGTCTTTTTCCTGGGCATCGACGCCAAAGGTCCGGCCGGCGAGTTCGGCCTTGCCGCCGTAGACCTTGCCCGGCAGCTTCTCATCGCGCACGAGAGTGAGTGTGAGACGATCATTCTTAAAAACGCCGGCGTAGGGTTCGGGCGGGCCGGAAGTCGGCGCATCATTCCCGGCGGCCTGCGAAAAAGTCGCGCCGATGACCATGGCCGCGAAAACGGCCAGCAATGCTCCAGTGCAACGATACATAAAAGCTCCAGTGAAGGTGGTTGCATGAGCTACGCAGCCCAGCGCCAAATCTGGCCGGACCTAAATCCCAATAACAGTAAAACGCCACCAGCGCCCGCGTCAATCAGATTCTTTGATGCGGCGGACCTATTTTGTTGCGCAATATTTTGCCTCGGCCAACACATGATGGGTGCTCGCCTTATGCGGAGCCGTCCCTTTCTCCGGCATCCAACTCGTCGAGTCTACTTGCCGACGCTGAGGGCTTTTCGGACTTCGGTTAAGAGATTGTCCACCTTGAACGGTTTGAACAACACCGCCGCCAGACCTTCCTGGCTGGCGCGGACGATACTGTGGTTGGGGTCGTAGCCGAAGCCGGTCATGAGGATGACGGGGGTTTTGGTGGGCTTTTTTCGGGCGGTGGCGAAGACGTCGTAGCCGCTCTTGTCGGGCATGCGGATGTCCGAGAGGACCAGGTCGAAATCCTCGGTCTCGATCCTGGCGATGGCTTCCTCGCCGTTGGCGCAGACGGTCACGGTCGCATGATATTTGCGGAGGATGTCGTGGATGGTGGTGCGGAGGTTGGGCTCATCATCGGCTACCAGGATCCGCGCTTTGGCGAGGATGGGGTCATCGGTGTCTTTGACATCGTTGGCGCCCAGCACCTTATTCGGCCCGTCGGCGGCCTGGCGGAGGCCTTTGCGGATGGTGGTGACGTTGGCCATGATCTGTTCGAGCTTGATGCGCAGTTCATCGTTGCCGCCGATGAACTGATCCATGATGGTGGCCACATCCGAGGCGATATCGTTGAGCGGGCCGGCCACCTCGCTGCAAACGTCATCGGCGACCCTGTGGGCCACGCCGGCGCGTTCGACAACCAGGAGGTCGAGGATGTTCAGGGCGATGGCGACGTAGCGCGCGAAGATCTCGGCAAACTGGCGGTCATCCTCGTTGAAGGCGGCGCGCTGGCGCGATTCGATGTTGAAGATGCCGATGATTTTATCGTGGAGACGCAGGGGAACGGTCAGGCTGCTCTTGCACTGCTCGAGGCCCTGGATGTAGCGCGGGTCGCGCTCGGTATCGGGGCAGATGTAGGAGCGGCCGGTGGAGGCGACGTAGCCGGAGATGCCGTAGCCTTCGCTCTCGGCCATGAGCTCGATCTCCATCGCCTCCGAAGGCAGGCCGACACCGATGACCCATTCCAGCTTTTTCGACTTGCGCTCGAGCAGGCGGATGTTGAAGTGATCGAAGTGCATCAGGTCCTTGGTGAACCGGATGATTTTTTCTTCGAGGAGCTTGAGACGATCGGCCATGTTGAATTTGTTGATCAGGTCGGATTCGAGCTTGACGAGCTCGCGGCCGGCCTTGTCGATGGCATCGATCTTCTGCTGGAGGCGGCGGGTGGAAGTGGCATCCCAGACGACGGCGACGACCTGGACGACCTGCCCGGCCGGGGAGATGACCGGGGACGCGATCATCTCGAGGTACTGGGCATCATCGATGTTGAGGGCGTAGCGCTTGGAGCGGTTGGAGGAAAAGGGCGAATCGGAGGAAGGCGGCGAGACCTGCGAACAGAAGAGTTGAAACGCTTCCTGGCAGGTGCGGCGGATGCGCTCATGCACATGGCCGGGCCAGGCGTGCATCTTCTTGTTCATCCAGTTACAGCGGGCATCGCCATCGACGATGCAGATGCCTTCGCCGATGGTATTGAGCACGAGTTGGGTCTGCTGGGAGACCAGGGCGCGTTCGAGGGGGAGGAAATCGGAGGCATCGGAGAAGATGGCGTCGAACTGATCGTTGCGGAGGAGGTTGATGGCCTGATCGATGTCGGCCGCCATCACCACATCCGCGTGCTCGCGGAGCGAGTCCTCGATTCCATTGTTCGTGGTCGCATGACCCGAGAGGAAGAGAACTTTGGTGCGCTGGCGTTGCAGGCGTTGTTCCGTTGCCATTGCGGGGTTCACGGTGGGCAAAGTCCTACGTTGTGAAACTGAGATGGGTCGATCGAGGAGCACGCTCGGCATTGATCTGGGTCCGCGCATTCCCGCCGATAGTTACGTTATCGGACTGGGCGGGGTTATTCGTTGAATGCGGATAGTCTTCAACTGTCGCGGTCTGTCGATCGCGTGCAATCGGACTATGATGGGGCGGTTCGAATTGATTCATCAAACAGAACGGCGCGGCCGGGACGGTTCCCCCATCATAGCGTCGAATAGTCCCCGCGCGTCAAGGAAAATCACCCATGCAGACAGGCCAGCGCGTTTTTGTCACCGGTTCCAGCGGTTTCGTGGGGTCGGCGGTGGTTAAAGAGCTGCTGGATAAGGGGTTTGGGGTCAATGCGCTGGTTCGAGGTGGGAACAGCCCGATGGACGGGGTTACGGCCATTGCGGGCGATCTTTTCGACCTGGCGGCGCTGGATGGGGGCATGGCGGGGTGCGATGCGGTGATCCATCTGGTGGGGATTATCGCTGAAAAACCCTCGGCCGGGGTGACTTTCGAGCGGATTCACGACCAGGGGACCCAGGCCGTCGTGGAGGCAGCGCGGCGCAGCGGGGTGACGCGGTATATTCACATGTCGGCCATGGGTTCCCGGCCGGGCGCGCCGTCGCGATACCACCAGACCAAGTACGCGGCCGAGCGGTATGTGATGGGAAGCGGGCTGGATTGGACGATCTTTCGGCCATCGATGATCCATGGTCCGGGCGGCGAATTCATGCGGATGGAAGCCCGGATGGCGCGGAAAAAGGCCGCGCCATGGCTTTTCATGCCCTATTTTGGGAGGGGACTGCTGGGAACGGGCGGGGCGGGAAAGTTGCAGCCGGTTTTCGTCGGGGATGTGGCGCGAGCGTTCGTGGAGGCGATCGGGAACCCGAAGGCGATCGGCGAGGTGTATCCGCTGGCGGGGTCGGAGGTGGTGACCTGGCCGGAACTGCACCGGATCGTGGCGCTGGCGGTGGTGGGGAAGAGGCGGTGGGTGATGGCGATCCCGGCGTGGAAGGCGAAACTGCTGACCCGGATCGTGCCGGGGTTTTTGCTGCCGTTCAATCGGGATCAGGTGATCATGTCGGGGGAGGATAATGTAGGGGAGGTGGCGAAATTCGAGCGGGATTTTGAGTGGAGGCCGGTGGGGATTTCGGAGGCAATCGGCGGGTATGCGAAGGAACTGTGAGGTCGCGAACAGTGCCATGGCTTCCATGCCGGTGCCATGCTTAGACCCGCCGCCGGTTGATCCTATCGCGGACAGACGATCCTCGGCGGGGATAAGCATGCAGGTGTGTCGCGATCACGTTCCGCCCCGTGTCCCGCGCCGACATGCTTATCCCCGCGGAAGGATTCTTCTTCGCGAGACCAAGTCACTGGCCGCGGGTCTAAGCATGGCACCCAGGTTACCCAGCGCCCCTTTTGCGCAATGGCCGGACGGCGCTTGACTCCGATTCTTCATGTTCTATCTCTACTTTCGCGCTTCTGTTACATTTCCTCCCCATGCCCCAGCCCATGATGATCCCCTGCCCAACGTGCAGCGCCCCGCTTTCGGTCTCTGACGAATATCTGGCCCAGTATGGCGGCCAGCAGACGACTTGTCCCACCTGCCAGCAGCCCTTCATCATTCCCCCGCTCCAGAGCATCCTGCTGCTGGGCGGGCTGATCTTCGCGGCCGTGGCGGTTCCCGTGGTCACGCCCCGGAAGATCGATGACCAATACATCTACCTCAGCCGCGCGGGCGGGGAATTTTTGGCGACGTTGCAGAGGGTGTGAATGAGCGGGGCAACGATCGCGCAAACCGGGCGTAATCTCATCGACGTGCTGTTAAGAAGGAAGTCACCCCGCATGCGCAACTCCATCCGCTTATCGATCACGGTCGCCCTGGTCGGATGCTTCGCCCTTTGTGCCATCGCCGACGACAAGCCCATTCCCGCCCCCACCGCCGCGCCGGCCGAGGCAAAGCTTCCGATCACCACGGATAAGATCACGATCCCCAAGACCGTTGTGGAGTTCACGCTCGTCAAACTCCCCGCCGGGAAGATCACCATCAAGGATAAGGACGGCAAGGACAAGGAGGTCGAGATCAAGCCCATCTGGATCGGCCAGACCGAGGTCACCTGGGATGAATACGATATCTACTGGTAGGTGCTGGATATTTTTCCCGAGTCAGACCGCAAGGGGATGAAGAGCGATAAGGAAACCATCCGCAGCCGGCCCAGCGCGCCCTACTCTCCACCCGACCGCAACTGGGGCCACGACCACTCCCCCGCCGGCAGCATGTTCTGCCGGGAGGCCAAGGTCTATTGCGTGTGGCTCTCCAAGATCACCGGCCACAAGTACCGCCTCCCCACCGAGGCCGAGTGGGAATACGCCTGCCGGGCGGGCGGCCCGGCGGTCAAGCTGCCCGTGCCGCGGTTGAAGGAAGTCGCCTGGTTCGCCAACAACTCCGACGGGCAGACTCACCCCGTCGCCAAGCTCAAGCCCAACGCCTGGGGCCTCTACGATACGCTGGGCAACGTCGCCGAGTGGGTCACCATGCTCGATGGCAGCGAAGCCGTGGCCGGCGGCTCGTTCCAGGAAGAGCCCGAGGATGTCCACCCCGCCCAGCGCGAGGCATACAACAATGGCAAGTGGCAAAAGAACGACCCGCAAATCCCGCAGGGGCGGAGTTGGCTGTCCGATGGCGGTTTCGTCGGGTTCCGAGTGGTGCGGGAGGATTGAAAGTCCGCAAGGCGCCAAGGCATGGGGGAACGCAAGGATCGTCGCGCGATTGGGGGCGGTTGAGGGATTTGGCCCCCCCGTCGCCGCCTTCCCCCTCGCCCCCCCGGCCCCTTCTCCGGTGGGGTAGACATTCTTGTCTGCCCTCAAGCGTCTTCCCGAATACCATCGGCCTCATTGGCCCTCCAGCCGCCGCCTTCCGAGCGTTCATTTCCCGGAGCGGGCGCGATAAAATCCCTCTCCCGGCCACTGCACGCCCCCCTTCGCCCCTCTCCACGGTGGTTTCCACCCCGCGCCGCCCTGAATCACCTCCCGCCAAGACCCCCGCGCCCGCCGCCGGGAGGAGTGCCGATCTTCCGCAGCGCGTTTGCGATATGCCCACGGTCGTTTGCGTTATGCTCATGGTCGTTTGCGTTATGACCACGGGCGTTTGCGTTATGACCATGATCGTTTGCGTTATGACCACGGTCGTTTGCGTTATGCTCATGGTCGTTTGCGTTATGACCATGGTCGTTTGCGTTATGACTATGGTCGTTTGCGTTATGACTATGGTCGTTTGCGTTATGACCATGGTCGTTTCCATCATCCCCACGGGTGTTTGCGTTATCCCGACGGGTCTTTTCGATGTTCCGGGGGGTGTTGGCGTCATCCCGCTCGTTCGCAGGGAGCATGCAGTCGCCCACCCGAGACGTGGACCGCGCGGCCCGGCGGCGGGCTGAAGGAGTTTAGCGCGTTTGCTGCCGCCGGCATGATGATGATGGATTGGGCCGATGGAAGAAGCTCACCATTGCCGGCGGCAGGTCTGGCGCTAAACTCATGCCTCACGGCTCAGGAAGGATCATCCGGCGAGAACCGATCCACGGCGGTGGGACAGTATACCCTACGGACTCAAGTATTAGGAACTAGCTTGATCTGGTGAGCATCTTTCCCGGCATGATAAACCAGACGGACTTCACCATTATCGATCCTGCGTGAAAGGTCTGGGCCTACATAGCAAGGAATGCGTTCGTCACTTTTATTTGGGTAAGTGCTGCGGATTCTGTTTGCCAACCGCCGCATGACTTGGACCAGCTCTTCCAAAATGACATCCGATTTGGGAGACCTATTGTCCAAATAAAATCGCCCCGGGGCGCAAGCGTTATTCGCAGGCCATTGGGTGCGACCCCACTCAATTGACAGTCCATCGAAGGATCCGAGTTGCTCGGTGGCCTCTCGCCCCGTCACCGTCGAAACACATTGTCGCACAACGCACTCATCTTGCGCTCGGAACAACTGCAAATCGTTGCCCATTCCCCACGAGAACATCTCTGGAGCAAACTGCCCCGCCTTGAATATTCGCGAATGGAACCTGAACTCGCCTTGAGTTCCCAACCACTCGATCAATGCGACTTCGTCTTCTCGCGATTGTGCGATTTCAATTTGTAGACCCATGGTCGTGCTCCCCAACCAGACAACTCTCAGGGCGGGCGGTATTCCCGCACACCGCCCCGCCCAATGTGAAGATCAATCCCGCCCCTTGTCAATGACCGCTTCCCGCCCCCCCGCCGCGCGGATCGGATCGGAAGAAGGCGAAGAAGAATGGAAGGACTGAATACAGGCGGTTGTTTGGCTCTCACTCATCCCCGCCGCCGCGCCCCTCAACGTCCCAATAACGCACGACTTCACGACCGGGCAGGCCCGCCCGATGGTCCGGCGTCGACGCCCGATGACCCGGCAGGCCCGCCCGATGACCCGGCGTCGACGCCCGGTGACCCGGCAGGCCCGCCCGAGGGTCCGGCGTCGACGCCCGGTGGTCCGTCAGGCCCGCCCGATGATCCGGCGTCGACGCCCGGTGCTCCGGCAGGCCCGCCCGAGGGCCCGGCAGGGCCGTCGGCTCTTGTGGGTAGGCAACCTCGCCGACCGTGAACCGTAATTCGCGCGCGGCCCGGCGGCGGGCTGAAGGAGTTTAGCGCCTTCGCTGCCGCCGGCATGAGGATGATGGACTCGGCCGATCGAAGAAGCACCCCGTTGCCGGCGGCAGGTCTGGCGCTAAACTCATGCCTCACGGCTCGGGGAGGATCGTGCGGCGAGAACGGATCATGGGGGGCGGGGGGCGAGTGCATCTGCCCTACGGACTACGAACTCGTTACTGGCCGGGAGAAGATTCGGTCGGCAATCGAACTTCCGAAACAATGGTTGTTTGGCTCTCACTCAACCCCCCCGACCGCGGCCCAGGGGGGGCAGGAAAGCACCGTCCCGCCATCCCGCGAAGGGCAGTAGGCGGTATGCGGTATGCGGTAGGCAGGAAAGAAAGACACAGGCCGATTAAGGAGTCTTCGCGTTGACCTCTTCGCCCCGGAGCGGGCGGTGGGTTGTAGCCACGGGTGGAGCGGTGCTGTACTCAGCCCGCGCAACCCGTGGACCGCGCGGCGGCGCGAAACGAATTCCCCGTCTTTCCTCCCCGTCCCGCCAGGGCCGGAGGAAGCACGCGTATGGGGAGGCGCGATCAATTCACGATCCGCGCTTCCTCCGCCCCTCGCGGGGCGGAATTCGGGGAGGAGGGACGGAGGAGAGCGAATGATCTCCCGCGCCGTGTTCCACGGGTTGCGCGGCTGAGTACAGCCGCTCCACCCGTGGCTACAACCCTGCGCCCCTCCGGGGCGGGAATTCAAGCGTTCGCGTGCGGAGCGGTTGGGAGGGCAGCGGGCGAAGCGGTGGGCGGAGGATTCGCACAGGCTACGAGCTCACGAGCGACGCCGGTAGTAGATCGAATCGCCGATCGCAGTCACCAAGACTACCGCAAAAGCGCCGCCCAGGATCCATTCGGCTCGGGTTGTGACGGGCGAATATTTGACGGCCTCGCTGAACATCGAGACTCCCCAGGCGGCGGCGACGACTGCCCAGCCCAGGCAGCCAATTGGCGACATGGCTCCACCTTGTCCGTGTCGCCCCCAGCGAATCCCGGAGCGCAGGCGCGGGGACAGCGCGGCGGCCACGGTGTACACAAACACGAGCGCGCAGATAGATGCCCCGATAAAGCAGCCGGTTGGGCCGAGCGACCCTCCCCCTGGCCCATGTGCGAGGACAATTAGCATCGCGACCTAACACCTATCTCTCCCGCCAGCCCGCCACACAGCGTGCCGCATTAACAGCGCGGGAAGTCCATGAATGCTAACACCCCGAGCGCCTCATTCAAGAACAGGGACGCGAACGCGGCGATGGAACGAAGGAGTTTAGCGCCCTCGCTGCCGCCGGCATGATGATCAGGTCGGATTCGCCCGAAGAGACAAGCCCCCCGTTGCCGGCGGCAGCTCCGGCGCTAAACTCACGCCTCACGGCTCGGGGAGGATCGTGCGGCGAGAACGGATCATGGGGGGCACGGTGGGCGGGCGACGAACTACGAATTGATTCAGCCGCCAAACGATGCAACAGGACGCGCTCGGCAAGCCGAGCGGCTAACCGATCCCGCAATGCGCGAGTGAGCCGCTTCGCTTGCGGAGCGCGCCCTGCGGCTCCGAGCGCGCCGGATCAACATCAACACCGCATCTCCCGCCGCGCCGCAAAATGCCCCCCCGACTTCCCGCGCCGTCTCCGCTGGTCCTGAATCGCAAAGACGCAAAGGCGCGAAGGCGCGGAGGAACGAAGAAGAATGGAAGGACTGAGTACAGGCGGTTGTTTGGCTCTCACTCAACCCCCCCGACCGCGGCCATGTGCGTTCCACTTGATGTCCATCACATCAAGGCAGCCGACGAGATCGAACTTGCCGACCTCCAGAGCGTCGGCCAAAGACACCCCGTCTACGACGAAGTCGTAGGTGAATCGTTCGTGTGAGCCGGAGCCGCCTAATCGATGCATGGAGCGAAGTTGGAGCTTGGACGTTGCCATGTGCCTCAGCCGACTAACCTCAGTCTCTCCCGCCAGCCCGCCACACAGCGTGCCGCATTAACAGCGCGGGAAGTCCACGAATGCTAACACCCCGAGCGCCTCATTCAAGAACAGGGGCGAGGACAATGGCGAATGACGAATGGCGAATGGCGAATCAACCGGCAATGTTCCAATGACCAATGACACGCGCCCTTGGTCATTGTTCATTGGAAGTTGATTCGCCATTCTGGTTTCGCCATTCGCCAGTCGCAATGCGCCATTCGTCATTCCCCCTTGACACCCCCCTCCCCGCGCCGTATCACCGCCACATGGAACACCCCAAGATCATCGCCGATGGCATCACCTTCGATGATGTCCTTCTGATCCCCGCCTACTCCGACTTCGTCCCCTCCGATGCCGATACCCGCACGCGCCTGACCCGCTCCATCGAGATCAACCTGCCGCTGATCTCCGCGCCGATGGATACCGTCACCGAGGCCGCGCTGGCGATCGCGCTGGCGCAGGAGGGGGGGATCGGGATCATCCATAAGAATCTGCCCGCACTGGCCCAGGCCCGCGAGGTGGAGAAGGTCAAGCGCTCGGAGAACGGGGTCATCGTCGATCCGATCACGCTGCCCCCTTCGGCCACCATCGCCACCGCCCGGCGGGTGATGCGCGAGTACAACGTCAGCGGCATCCCCATCGTCGAAACGGCCGGGCAAGTCGGCGGTGAAGGCGCGGGCGAAGGGGGGGGTGAGCCGCTTCGCGCGGGGCACGCCTTGGGCAAACTCCCCAATGGCAATGGCTCAGGCCGCAGCCCGCGCCTGCTGGGGATCATGACCCGCCGGGATCTCAAGTTCCAGGAGGATGACAACCGCAAGGTCGGCGATGTGATGACCCATGAGAATCTGGTCACCGCGCCGGAGAACACGAGCCTGGAAGAGGCCGAGCGCATCCTCTATCGGTCCAAGGTGGAAAAACTTCTGCTGGTGGATAAAGACGGCAAACTCACCGGCCTGATCACGATGCGGGATATCGATAAGCTCCATCAATTCCCCAACGCCTGCAAGGACAAGCGCGGCCGCCTGCGCGTCGGGGCGGCCACGGGCGTACTCGATTTCGAACGGGTTGAGGCGCTGATCCGCGCGGATGTGGATGTGGTGGTGGTGGATACAGCCCACGGCCACTCCAAGAACGTCATCGAGACGGTGCGGCAGATCAAGAAGCAGTGGAATATCCAGGTGATCGCCGGCAACATCGCCACGGCGCAGGCAGCGCGCGATCTGATTGAGGCCGGCGTGGATGGGGTGAAGGTGGGCATCGGGCCGGGTTCGATCTGCACGACGCGGATTATCTCCGGTGTGGGCGTGCCGCAGATGACCGCCATTTTCGAAGCCTGCTCGGTGGCCGGCCCGGCCGGCGTGCCGGTGATCGCCGATGGCGGCATCCGGCAATCGGGCGATATTTCCAAGGCGATCGCGGCCGGGGCGCATACCGTCATGATGGGCAGCCTCTTTGCCGGCCTGGATGAAGCCCCCGGCGAACTGGTCATCTTCCAGGGAAGGCGCTATAAATCCTATCGCGGCATGGGCTCGCTGGGCGCGATGGTTCAAGGCTCGAAAGACCGATATGGGCAGAAGGATGTCAAATCCAGCAATAAGCTCGTCCCCGAAGGCGTTGAAGGCCGAGTCGCCTATCGCGGCCCGCTCAGCGATTTCGTCTACCAGATGGTGGGCGGCCTGCGGGCCGGCATGGGCTACTGCGGCGCGCGAAACATCGAAGACCTGCGCACCAAGGCCCGCTTCACGCGAATCTCCGGCGCGGGGATGGTTGAATCCCACCCCCACGATATCCACATCACCAAGGAAGCCCCTAACTATTCGGTGGAATATGCCTCAGAAACCTGATCGCGCTATTCAGTACATCCCCGGTGGCAAACGCATCGGTCGATCCATGTGGTCGTCCCCCGCGGTGCTGCTGTCGGCCATGTTCATCGCGGTGATGATGATCGGCTGCGCGGATAATCCCAAGGGCGCTGGGCCGACCACGCGCACCTCCGATGCCGCCCTGACCGACCCCTACGGCAAATGGTCCAAAGTGGACACCAACATCTCCGGCAGCGATACTGGCAAGCCCGAGAAGGGCGGCTGGAAAGACGACCTGGACCGCTTTCTAATGAAATGAAGCCGCGCCTGAAGTGAACGATATTGCATTGAAGTAAAACGCAACGAAGGATCGTACCATGAACCTCCTCCGCTCATCCGCACTGGCCTCCCTCGCCGCCCCCCTTGCCGCCGCGCTGGCCGTATGCCTGGCCGCCGGCTGCGCCCAGCATCAGAAGACCGAAGGCGAGTTGATGCTCCGTCAAACCGGCCGGAACACCGAAGTCGCCGAAGTCCCCAGCGGCCGAGTCATCGAGCCCGCCAAGCCTGGCGATGTCGCGCCCGCGCCATCCACCCCCTCGGCCGCAACCCCGGCAACGCCCTCGACGCCCGCAACCCCACCTGCGGTCACCACCACCGCCGACGTGACACCCGCCGCGCCCGCGACCCCCACCACCCCCACCGCCGTCACCCCTGCGACTCTCGCCGCGCCCGCCGCCACCCTCTCCACACAGCCCAACATCACCGCCCCCATCCCCTCCAACGCCTCCAAC
>JBBRTW010000018.1:0-32970 GCA_038244055.1 Tepidisphaerales bacterium
CGGCGCGGACGAGGCCGCTCTGGATGTTGAACACATCGGTCAGAGTGGATGGGCTGCCGAAGAGATTGACGTTTCCCGCGGTGATGGTGTTGGCGGTGGATGCCGCGGCGTTCTGGCTGATTGTGATAGTGGTTGCGGTCGAGGAAACGACATAGCTATTCGCCGGGATGCTGTTGGCAACGCTGCCGAAGATGGACTGCCCGGGCACCAGCGATGCCGCGCCGGTCACTCCCGTGATGACGTTGCTGCCGGCGGTTGTGACGCCACCTGCGCCGAAACTCGGATTCTGATCGGGATCAAGGGTGAGCAACCCGGTGCCGGTCTTGATCAGGCCGCCTTCGGGTACGCCGGACGGGATCGCGCCGATCTTCGCGCCAAAGCGCAGGCCCACGGCAAGAACGCCGTTGACCGCGGTCGGCGAGTTGACGTTCAACGTCGACCCGCCGCCGACGCCGCCCGGGGCGGTGAAGCCGACGATGCCGGTGTTGCCGCCGATAAACGGATAGCCCGTTGAGGGGTTGGTGTTCGTCGCGGTAATCGCGGTCGGCGCGGAGAGATTGACCGTCGAAGTCACCTGCACCGCGGTACGGTCGAGGTTGGACGTCGTGGCACTGCTGCCATCGAGGAAGGTGACGGATGCCAGCGTCTCCGTGACGCCGGCGGCGTTGAGCATATTCAGTCGGCCGCCGCCCGAGAGCGTGATGTTGGCGGTGGTGGACAACTGCTGGGCAACGGTCTCCGTGGTCGTCGCGTTCTGGATGACCAGATCGCCCGGGACGTTAAGGATGCTGGTTCCGTTAGCGCCATTGAGGCTGAGGTTGAGGGTTCCGCCGTTGACGAACGTCTTGCCGGTGTAGGTGTTGCTGAGATTGCCGGCGGTGCCGATGGTGCCGACGACCGTGGCAGTGGCTGTGGCGTTCGCGGAAATGGTGATCGAGTTGGTGCCGATCGTGGCGATCGTGGCTCCGGCCGGAATCCCCGCGCCAGTGATCGTCTGGCCGACCGACAGACCGCTGACGTTGGGGACGGTCACAGTCGCGCTGGCATTGGTCGTGCCGACAACGAGCGAACCGCTGGTGGGATTGAGGGTAAGCGTTCCGGGGCCGGACTTCACCAGCGCGACATTCCCGGTGATCGGGACGTTGAGCGTGGTAGTGCCCTGGTTGACCCAGATGTCCAATTCTCCGGATGCGGAAGTCAAAGCGGACGTATTGTTGAGCGCTGCAAAATTAATGTTCTGGTTGGCGTTGGTAAGAATGCCACCCGTGTCGATCGTTAGCGTGACGCCGCCCGAGATGCCGACGGTTTGCGCCGCGCCCGGGGCCATGCGGAGGGAGTTAATGGTCTTGCTGGCCGCGATGCCTCGGGTCGAGCCGTCGTTGACGTTCTGAGTGGCGGTCGCGGCGGTGTAGTCAGTGGAGTCGTAGGCGCGGAAGCCATCGGCGGTGTTGCCGACCGCCCCGACCCCACCGGACCCGGTGGTGCCAGGCAGGACAGTCGCGAAGTCACTGCCGGCCACGACCGCCCAGCCGCCGATGATGCCATCGTTGAGCACCGTAGCGGGGACGTAGTAGCGGGCGGCGGTGGTGTTGTTTCCCGCGGTGCCGAGGAAGCCATAGTTGGCCACAAAGTTCACAAACCCGCCGCCGATTCCATTGTTGGTGCCGGTGGGGCTGGGAGCGGAGCGGGTCAAGCTGTTAATAGTCACCTCGGTCGCGCCGCTGCCGCCGGCGTTGGCGGTGAGGGCGTTGAGCCCGGAGATGACAGCCACGCTGTTGAAGGTCTGAGAGGCGACCAGCCCCGCGCCGCCAGTGATGTTCACCGTGCCGCCCGAGAGCGAAACAGGAGTGGCGGGAGCAATGCGGTTGACGACGTTGGAGAGGTAGCCGTTGTCGACTTGGAGCGTGGCATTCTGGACGCTGATGCCGGCAGTCGAGGTCAGGGTGCCCGAGTCGCGCAGAGCCAATGTGCCGGCGCGGACGGTGGTGGTGCCTGTGTAGGTGTTGGCGGAGGTGAGGAGCAGGGTGTTGTTGGCGTTCTTATCCAGCGAGATCGCGCCGGCGACAGTGCCGGAGAATCGGCCGCCGCCCGTGACGGTGAGCGTGGCGGCGGTGGTGCTGGTGACGGTGCCGCCCATGCCGGGCAGCTCGTTGTTGTTGGCGAGCGTGTTGATCATCTCGCTGTTGCCATTGAGATTGAGCGTGCCGCCGTTGAGGTAGAGGTGATTGTTGCTGGTCGAGCCGGTCTGGCCGCGGATGTTGGCGAAGGAGTTATTCGCGCCGAGGTTGACGATGCCATCGTCGATCTGCAGCGAGCCGCGGAAGACGTTGAAGGCACCCGCGCCGACATTGAGGGTGCCGGCGTTGGTCTTGACGACGGCATTGTCAGTCATGACGCGGGCATTGAGGTTCAAGTCGCCCTGGGTGTGGAGGAAGAGGCTGGCCCCGGTGTTGGCCTGGAGGAAGTTGTTGGCCCCCGCGCCGGTGATGGTGGCCGAGCCGCCGGACTGGACGAAGACGCCGCCGCCGTTGAGGTGGACGCGCGAGGCGGAGGACCCGAGGGGAAGGGTGCCGTTGATGTTGAGCGTGCTGCCCGGGGTGAGGGTGAGGGTCTGGAAGCGGGTGTCGCCGGAGGTATCGATGCTGCCGGTGACCTTGATGTTCTGGGCGGTGCTTTGGTTGTTGCGGGGCGTGGCGGCGTACTCGCCGGCGGTGAGGAGGCGGACGCCATCGAGGAAGTTGACGTTGCTTCCGGCCGCGCCGGTGCCGATGGGGTTGGACAGGGTGACATCGTCGCCGACGATGGCGGTCACGAACGTATTGGCGACAGCGCCGCCGCCGGTGACGGGCATGCCGATGCGGATCTTAGCGCCGCCGCCGGTGGGCAGGGTGATGGTGGTGGAGGCGGAGGTGGTGGTGATGTTGATGAACGACACGGCATCGGCGGTGACGAAGCCGGTGCCCTGGCCGGTGGGGCTGATGTCACCCAGGACGTTGGGAAGGGTGGGCAGAACGGTCGAGCCGCCCTGGCCGATGATCGCGCCCGCGCCGACGCCGAATGTGGCATTGGAAACGAAGTTGGGGTTCTGCACCTGAATCAGCCCATTGGCGAGATTGCCCGCGGCCATGGTGAGCAGGCCGGTGGTGGCGTAGGTGCCGGGCTGGTTGCCGAGGGTCGGGGAGCGGAGCACCCACGTTCCGCTGCGCTGCTGGGCGATGCCGGCGGACTGGAAGTTTTCCAGAGTGGTAACGTTGAGGGTGGTGATCGCAGCGCCCGGCGTGATGTTGACGAATGTGTATCCCGCGACGCCCTGGTATTGGCCGAAGTTGCCGGCGCTGTTGAACAGGTTGTTGATGTTTTCGGTAACGGCGGTGGTGGCGTTGCCCTTGAGGTTGAGCGTACCGCCCATGGGGGCAATGCTCTTGGCGTTCCCACCGAGGCGATCATTGAGGGCGGCGGCGGTGTTATCAAGCGTGAGCGTGCCGCCCTTTTGAATACGGTTTTCCACAAACGCCATTTTGCCCGTGCCTGAGACGATTAACTCGCCCTGGGCGATGCCCACAGCGCCGACCGAATCGCTGACACCGGTGAGCGTGAGCTTGCTGGCGCCGAGCTTGACGAAATTGGCGTTCTGGCCGTTGGTGGTCTTGAAGATGATGCCCGAGGAGAAGTCGGACGTGGCGTTGATGCCGAGGTAGGCGCCGCCCTGATTGGCGATAATAGCGCCATTGCCGGTGACGGCGCCGGTGATTTCAGTGAAATTGGCGACGTTGAGAAGGAGACTCGTACCGTTACCTGGCTGAACCGTGGTGGCGCCGGTGGTGGGGAAGCTGGTGACGGCCAGGGGAAGCACCAGGGGCGTGGTGTCGGGCCAGACGTTGGCAGCGCCGAAGGCGAGTTGGGTGCCGTCGAGGAAGGTGAAGGTGGAGGTGGCGGGGATGACGTTGCTGTTCGGGCCAAGGAGCTGGACGCCGCCGAGCTTGGAGGCGCCGTCGATGATGGCGTTGCTGCCGATGGTGATATTAGCGCCGGCGGCGACTTCGATTCCCTGCTGCACGTTCAGGTATGTCTGGGTGGTGCCCGCGAGCACCGCGCCATTCTGGAGGATCAGCCGTCCGCGGCCCAGGTTGATCTGACGGTCAGAGGAGTCGTTGGTGAGGATGTTGCCGCTGACCAGGGTCATGTTTTCCGGAGCGATGGTCGGCGTGCCGGTGACGGGGATGATGAAGGGGTTGTTCTGGTTGGTGAGCGCGCGATTGTTGCCGGCGATTTCGATGATCGCGTTCTGGCCGTTGGGCTCATTGAGGACGAATTGGGAGAGCTTGTAGATGTTGTCGGTGTTGATGCGAACGACGACACCGGGCTCGTAGACGAACTGGCCGGCCTGGATCAAGCCGGTGGTATCGACCGGGCCGGCAGGGTTGAGGCTGTACGCGCCGCGACCGAAGAAGGCGTTGGCGTTGCCCAAGTCGAGGACGGAGCCGGTCTTCATGGTCCAGGAGCCGACGGCGGCCGAACCGATGCCGGAGACATCGTTGATCAGGAAGCGTCCGCCGGCCTCGACGGTGGTCTGGGCGTTGACGGGGCTGATGATCGGGTACGGAAGATTCTGGAAGCCGTTGAGGGTGCCGTCGGGGTTGAGATTCTGGTTGGCGCTGGCACCGAGGTTGACGAAGTTGCCGGGGTCGAGCGTGCCGCCCTGCTGGATGAGGAGCCTGGCGTTTCCGGATCCGCCGACGGCCGGATCGCCGCCGAACTGGGCCGAGCGATTGGGCTGAAGCACCGATCCGGGAGTGACGACGAAAGTCAAGTTGCTGGGGAGACGGACGGCCGAGTCCTCTTCCATGGTGACCGCGCCGATCACATAGGCGTTGATGGGCCGGCCGGCGTTATTGACGATTGAGTAAGTGCCGGCCGAGCCATTGCCGCCGAGGGAGAGAGTGGAGTAACCGCCATCGCGGAGCAAACCCTGGAGGTAGAAATCGCTGTTGGCGAAGATCGTGCCGCCGTTCCAGGTGAGGTTGCCGCGGTCGGAACTCAGGCCCTTCCAGGCGGTGCCTTGCCCGACGGTGACGGTCTGGAGGTCGCCGCCGTTGTTGCCGGGGGCGAAGTAGAGGTCGGCATTGTTGCCGAGGTTCTTGATGGTGAGCCCGCCGGTGCCCTGGTCGGGGGCGTTGGTCATGTTATGACGGACGATTGCGCCCGGCTCGAGATAGATCTGCCCGCCGGCGGTGAACGAGGTGAGGCTGGCGATGCGGGTGAGACTGTTGAGCCCCGCGCCGGTGGTGGTGTTGCCCGAGCCGTAGATGACCGAGCCGGCCGAGATGCTGTAGCGTTCGGTGTCAGCGGTGTACTGGCCGGCGGCGGTGCCGCTGCCGGCGTTGAGGTTGATCTGCCCGCCATCGATGGCCTGGTAAACGGGCCCGGTGTAGCCGCCCGGGACGGTGCCGGTGACGCCGTTGATGTTGTTCAGGCTCAGGATGGCGTTCTTGACCGTGACGGTCGGGTTGGAGGTGGTCAGCACAGCGCCCAGAGCGCCGGCGGCGGATGAATTCAACTGGCCGCGGGTGATGTAGACACCACCGCTGAAGGTGTTGGGGGTGCCGACGTTAATGGCGGCGTTCGTGCCGGCGGAGCTGGGGGTGCCATTGGTTGTGAAGTGGGTTGCATCGACAATGGACGCGACGAAGGAGCCGTTGGCAATCCCAAAGATCGGCTGGCCGACCAGCCAGCCCGTCGTGTCGCCGGCGGTAAGGGTGACGGTGGTATTGGCGGTGGTCCAGGTGGCGGTCGTGTTGAAGTTCGGCTGCAGGGTGACGGCGCCGTCGAGATCTTTGACGACGGTGATGGGCTGGCCGTTGTTATCGACAATCTTCGAGAAGACCGTCATCGTGTTGGAGTTGTTGTGGAGGAAGAGCTCGCGGGGCGAAGCGTTGGCGGACAGCGGGCCGGCGGTGAGCTGGCCCTGGGTGTTGGTGGCAATGGCAGCGCCGCCGACGCCGATGTTGCGGGCGTTGTTGTTGCCGTCGCTGAGGACGCCGCCGCTGGTGACGAACAGCGTGTTTGTCTGTGCCGCAAAAAGGAGGTTTCGAGTGGCAGCACCGCTCATGCGGAAGGCGTTGACTTCGTTATTGCCCGCCGCGAGCGTCAGGTCGCCAGTCTGGTCGGCGATATTGGCGGCAACGAAGCCGGCGGTGGTGGTCGTGGTCGTCAATGTCGGGTTAATGATGCCGATGCCGGCCGTTCCACTGTAGGCGACAAAGTTGGTGCCGAACTGGGTGGCATAGGGAAGGATCGTCGCAGCGCCCTGTCCGCTGAAAGTGATCTGTGAGTTGTTTGCGCCGGGGGTACCGGCCGTGCCAGCGCCGAGGGTGCCGGGATTACCGCCAATTCGCAGGGTGCTGCCGACGCTGCGCGTGAGCGCGCCGAATGTGAGCACAGCGCCGACGCTGTTGGTGGGATTCGCCGTAACGTTAATCGCATCCTGGCCGACGCCAAGAGCGAGGTTGCCAAAGGTTTCGGCGTTCTGGCCGGCCGCGCCGCGGGGGGTGTAGGTAATCGACCCGCCGTTGAGCGTGATGGCGGCGTTGTTATTGACGCGGTCGGCAACGTACTGGCCGGCGAAGTAGGGCTGCCGCCCCTGACCCAGGCCGTTGGTGTTATCGACATTGAGCAAGCCGGCCGAATTGATGGTGATGCTGCCGACGTTGGCGAGCGAGCCCTGGCCGCGAATGTCGACCTGGTTGCCGTTGGCGGCGATAGTGAGAGCGCCGATGTAGTCGCTGGCGCCGTTGATGCTGAGGAAGCCCAGGCCGGTCTTGGTGAGCGCGCCAGAGCCGGTGAGGGCGTTGGTGCCGGCGATGGAATAAAGCGTGTTGCCGCCCGAGAGCGCCGGCACGTCGATGGTGCCGCCGAGGCCGCCGACGCTGATGATGCGGTTGGCGTTGCCGGGCCCGACTTGGTTGCCGTTGTGGGCGAAGAGGCCGCCGGCGTTACCGGAGGTGATGTTGACCTGGAGGGTGCCGCCGTTGAGGGTCACGACGTTGGCGACGTTGCCGAGGTTGTTGTTGCCGGTCGTGCGAAGGATGCCGTTCGCGCCGATGGTGATCGCGCCGGTGAAGGTGTTGGTGGCGGTGAGTTGGACGTCGCCGTTGATATTCAAGACGTTGTTTCCGGCGAGGGTGCTGGTGACGCGAAGCTGGTTGACGCCGAAGCCCGCATTTCCCGCCGCGCCGCCGAGGTTGTAGCCGAATGCGCCGGGGGTGATCGTGCCCGAGTAGTTCACCACTCCGACAGCGCCGAGGCTGAGGAAAGAGTTGTTGGTGAAGTCCAGTGGGTTGGACGAGTCCTGAGTCAGGGCGAGAGTGCCGGAACCGCTGAGGCGGTCGAGGAACGTCTGATTGGCGTTGAACCCGGCAATGACTTTGTTTCCATTCACATAGACGTGGGTCGTGCCGGCACCGGGGTCGGAGTTGAACCGCCAGGTGGTGGCATTGGTGTAGCCGGTCCCGCCGACGCCGGCGTCGCCGAGCGTCTGCGGGCCGTTGAAGCCGAGCATGCCGGCGTTCCAGGTGGCGTCGGGGAAGACACTGTTAGTGTCGTAATTGAAGAAGACACCGCCCGGGCCATTCTTGGTGAAGGTGACCGTGTTGGTCATGGCGCTGTTGAGGACGAGGTTGCCCGCGCCCTGGATCGTCAGGGCATTGGAGGCCATGTCCAGGCCGGCAACGCTCAGGTTGCCGGCGGCGACTTCAATCGTCGATGCCGAAGCCAGGGTGACGGTTCCGATGGTGTTGGCCGCGCTGGCGTTGCGCAGGGCACCCCCGGCGAAACCCTGCTGGAGTGCGCCGACGCCATTAATGGTGACGGCTTCGGCGGTGGAGATCCCGCCGAGGAGTTCGAGGCTGGCGTTGGCGGAGACGATGGTCTCGTTGCCCGCCCCGGTAGCGCCCAGGGCGGCGTTGCTGCTGGCGCGGAGGATGCCGGCCGTGACCAGGGTCTGCCCGGTGTAGGTGTTATTGCCGGCGAGCCAGAGCGTGCCGGTGGTGTTCTTGGTCAGGCCATTTGCGCCGGAGAAGCCGCCCGCGAGGTTAGCGCCGATGAATCCGCCGCCGAGGGAGAGGGTGGTGGTCGCGGGAGCGATGGTCAGCGTACCCGAGTTGATATATCCGCCGGTCATGGCGAGGTTGCCGACGGTTTCATTGAAGCCGCCCAGGTTCAGGATGCCCTGGTTCGACAGCGTGACTGTGGCGGTGTCGGCGATCTGGTTGGCCTGCTGGAGAACGACGTTGTTGACCAGGCCGCCGTTGTTGCCGGTGGTGTTGGCGGCGTTGATCGTGAGATTGCCGGCGACGGAGTTGCCGCCGGTGGCATTGAGCAGGAGTTGCCCGGCCGAGACGGTTGTCAGGCCGGTGTAGGCGTTAATCGCGTTGAACTGCGCGACGTAGCCGCCGTTGAGGGTGAGTGCGCCATTGGCGGCCGACTCCCCGATGATGCCGTTGAAGATGCCGCGGGCCGAGGTGGCGTTGATGGTCGTGGTCGCGCCGCCAAAAAGCGTGGTCGCGCCCGTAACGGTCAGATCGCTGATGGTGTTGCTGGTGAGGGTGAGAGTGGACGCGCCGGTGGTGAAGGTCAGGGCGGGAATATTGGTGTCGGTTCCAATATCCAACGTGCTGCTGGCCGACACGACGATGGCCGTCGAATTCACGACGGGGTCGAGCGAGCCGGTCTTGAGGGAGTTGGCGACCGAGCCCACGAGAACCGGGGTGGTGCCCACATCGAGCCCGGCGCCGCCGGTGTAGCGAAGGGTGGCATAGCCTCCGCCGCCGCCCTGGGTGTGCTTGACGACGATGCTGTGATATCCGGCCGAGAGCGTTTGGGCGGCGCCGATGTTGGTGTTGGTTGCGATCACACCGAGCGTGCCGACCTGGCTGCCGTCAATGATGAGGACGTAATTATCGTCATTGGTGCCGGAAAACTGGTACGCGCCGGCGTTGGTGATGTTCAGGAGGCCCTTCCACATGATCCCTTCGCTGACCGCGCCGAGAGTGCCGACGGCGAATCCGGGGACGGGAACGATCGGCTGCGTAGGCTGGTTGCCGGGTTGGGGGGCGTTGACGAATGGATCGATGCGAGTGGTTGCGCGCGGAGTTTGATAAAGAAGGTTGGAGGCGAAGAAGGAGCTGGCCACGCCGGGGTCGGCATTGCCGAAGTTGTGGTAAGTGGCGTTAAGCCCATTGACGCCGATATTGGCGGGGGCGGCCGAAGCATTCGCATAGCGCAAGCTGATCGTGCCGCCCGCCAGAAGCAGGTTGGCGCTATCGCCGAGCTTCTGATTGATCTGGACGGTCGCATTGTTGCCCGCGTTGATTGTGCCCGTGTAGCCGGTGTTATTGGTGGCCGTGCCGGCCGCGTTCGGCGTAGTGCCGAGGGTGAGGGTGGCGGCGGCCGGCGCGGTGACGTTGAGCGTGCCCGAGCCGCTGAGGGCGCCGTCGATGCGGAAACTGTTGGCGGTGGTGATGGCCTGGAACTGCCGGAGGGCGATGGGGGAGGTGGTCGCGGGGGTGGCGGTGACGGGGCCGGTGTAGTTGGCGGCCGCGTTGTTGGCGCTGAGGATGCCGCCGGACAGGATGATGTTGTTGCGGTTGGAGGTGTTGCCGGTGGCAAGATCGCCGGTGCCGGTGAGTGTGACGGTCTTGGCGGCGGTTCCGAAGGAGTCAGCGTTTTGAAACTCGATGGTGCCGTTGGTGATGGCAACGTTGCCGAGGAAGCCGGTGTTGGCGCCCGCGAGTTGGAGCACGCCGCCGCCGGTCTTGGTGACGGTGCTGCCGGCCATGGAGGTGACGAGCCCCGCGGCGGCGAGAACCTTGCCGCCCGAACCAGTGCCGCCGACGAAAATGGTGCCGTTGCCGTTGGTCCCCGTGAAGTTGAGGGCCGGAACGAGCGTCAACTGGGCAGCCTGCGTCCATTGGAAGGTGCCGCCATTGTCGACGTTGACGATCTGGGCGGAACTTCCGGCGGCGGTGTTGATTTCGTAAATGGAAGTCGCGCCGGAGACGGTGACAGCGCCAGTGCCGACCGCGGTGAGGTTGGTGACGGCGACCTTGCCGTTGTTGATGAGCGTGGTGCCGGTGCGGGTACTGGCGGCGCCCAGGTTGAGCGTTCCGGTGCCGATCTTGGTGAGCGAGCCGCCGCCCGAGAGCGCGCCCGAGAGGGTAAGTACGCCGGCGGCATTGGTGACGTCGACGATGCCGCCGCCGGTGCCCAGGGCGAGGGTGCGGTTTGCGGTGAGATCGACGGCGGTGGCAGCCGTGAATTGGAGGGTGGAGCCGTTGGCGAGGGCGAGCGTGTTGGTCGCCGAAGCGTCGCCGAGATTGGCCGATGAGCTGAAGCTGAGCACACCGCCGTTGATGGTGGTGGTGCCGGTGTAGGTATTGGCGCCGGCCAGGACGAGGGTGCCGTCGCTGATCTTGGTGATGCCCGTGCCCGCCAGCACGGAGGTGGCGTCAAAGGTGACGATCTTGGTGGGATCGACGGAGATCTGCCCGCTGGTTGCATCGGTGCCCAAGGCGGTGAGGGTGAGTGTGCCCCCGCCGAACGTGAAGGTATCGGTGAAGGTGAGGCTGTTGGCGACTGCGGTGCCAAGGGTGATGGTGGGCGCTCCACCCGCGCCGGGGGTTCCCAGGGCGAAGAAGACGTCGGAGGTCGAGGCAGGGGGGGTATCCCAGTTGCCGAGCGTAGCCCAGGAGAAGTCACTGGCGGCACCGGACCAGTTGGATGGGGTGCCGGCCCATGCCGATCCCGGCGGCAGGACGAGCAGCGCCGCGAGCAAACCCGCGATCGCCCGGCGAAGCAGCGATGGAGAGCGGCCCTTGCCGCGCTTTCGAGACTTGGATGTATGTGCGAAGACGGAATTCCAGCCCAACCCGACCATTGTGTTCAGCATAACTCTCTCCACTCTCTTCGACAAAACTGCCAACGTCATTTCGCTAACGCCGACAAACCCTTATTTTGAATGCCATGCATGCTTCGCGCCTATTTGGCATAAACGCTAGCCTCCAATATTCAACTTACGCGATTCCGTTCGATCCTGCCACGGCTAATTCCTGGAATTAGATATTGCGTACCGGAGTCAGTTAATTATCGCTTTACTGTCAAAACCACAATTCGAAATGAAGAGCAACAACAGTCCAGTTGCGGTGTGCGCCCACTCATCATCATCTGACCAATAACGTTGCCAACCTTATTAGACGCTGACGGAGCGGCTCGGTCGGTAACACCCTAAATAGTTGTAAACAATGAGATAAAGTGCGTGTCGCTTCCGATGCAGTCGCCACCCAATCGTGTGAGTTGGCTGACGCCTCGATGGTTAATATCGCAATTGAACGCGGTCGAGAAGAAGGTCAATATATCAAACGTCGAGCCCATTTCGCGGAAACCCCATGTTGCGGGTGCAATTCAAATTTAATGACAGTTATTTGTATCGCTTAACCGGGTCCGGAAGATGGGAGGAGTTTGCGGGCGGGCCGGCGACTTTTCAGTTTCCTGTCAAGCGGTGTGCCGTCGCGCAGATCGTCCGCGGCCAGGGCCCGGACTCGTTTGGCCCGAAGCGTCCGCGGAACGATGCACGCGGCGGATTTTCGTGGGTATGATGTTCATTCATAGGAACGCAACGGTCCGCATCTTCGCCGCCACTGTTTGCTGCCCAGACTATATTTACCTGAATGACCGCGAAGCATCCGGCAGCGTTCCCGGCCGCCGGCCCGATGAAGCGAGTCCGAAGTAACCGCTGAACCGAGGTTTCACATGAAAACAAAAGCCATCTCCATCGCAATCTTCACAGCCGCGCTGGCGCTGTGGGCCATGTCGCCGACATCCGCATTCGCGGAAGATGCGCCGGCCCCCGATGGCTGGACAACCCACGCCCCTCGCGAAGAGATTCGTCCTCAATTCAAGTTCGATGTGAAAGGCGGCCCTGATGCGGCCGGCGCTCTGGTCGCGCAGGCCGATGCCCAGGAGGGCCAGGCCGGGTGGTGGGAAAAGTCGATGCCCGTGGAGGGTGGAAAGTGGTATCGCTTCTCGGCGCTTCGAAAGACGACGCAGGTGGAATCGCCGCGGCGGTCGGTCGTCGCACGGGTGATCTGGCAGGATGATAAAGGGCGCAGAGTGCCGGCCGATGACACGGGTGTGGATATTCGCGGATCGGGCAAGTCCGGGCCGGCCGAGCCGGAATACCCGGCCGATCAACCCGCCGACAGCGCCGGTTGGACGCCGGTCCAGGGCGTCTACCGCGCTCCCTCGGCCGCGCGGCGCGCCGTCATCGAACTTCACTTCCGCTGGGCACCGAGTGGGAGCGTGGCGTGGGCCAACATTGCTCTGACCCCAACCGCCGAACCCGGCCCGCGCAAGGTCCGCCTGGCCACCGTCCATTTCATGCCCAAGGGCCACAAAACCCCGGCCGAGAATTGTCGCATGTACGCGCCGTTCATCGAGGAGGCCGCGAAACAGAAGGCGGACATGGTCGTGCTCGGCGAGACCATCACCTACGCCGGCACGGGATTGAAAATGGCCGATGTCGCCGAGCCCATCCCCGGCCCATCCACGGAATATTTCGCCGGGCTATCCAGGCAGCACGATTTGTATATCGCCGTCAGTCTCGTCGAGCGCGATGGCCGGCTCCTCTACAATACCTGCATCCTCGTCGGCCCGGATGGAAAGCTCATCGGCAAGTACCGCAAGGTATCGTTGCCGCGCAGCGAGATCGAGGCGGGAATCGAGCCCGGCCGGGAGTATCCGGTTTTCGACACGCGCTTCGGCAAGGTCGGGATGATGATCTGCTACGATGGCTTTTTTCCCGAAGTGGCCCGTCGTTTGAGCAACAATGGCGCTGAAGTGATCGCCTGGCCGGTCTGGGGATGCAACCCGCTGCTGGCCTCGGCGCGGGCGTGCGAGAATCACGTGTATATCGTCAGCAGCACGTACACCGAATCGTCATGGAACTGGGCGATCTCCGGCGTCTACGATCACGAAGGCCATGTGATCGCGCAGGCGAAAGATTGGGGCACGGTGGCGGTGACGGAGGTCGATCTCAACCGCCGCACCAACTGGTGGAGCCTGGGTGATTTCAAGGCGGAGATTCCGCGGCATCGGCCGGTGTGGGAAAAGGCGGATTGAGCACTTTTTTCCCACGCAGCCGGTCATTCGGGGAGGAATCATCATGCAGTCCGTCGCGGGGGGCCACTTGATCTATTAAGATCATTCGGCCCATATTCATGGTTGTGCAGCGCATCCGACATGGGCAGGATGCCCATGCTACGATGGAGTTTTCACAATGGCCGACAAACGACGGACGCGAAGTGCGGGATCGTCGGTCGGGCCCATTGATGCCGCGCTCGCCCGGCAGGCGGCACTGCTGGATCACGTCTTCGATCCCGTCATCATCTGGCGGCTCCCCGGTCCGATCATCTACTGGAATGACGCCGCCCGCGCGCTTTATGGCTACACGCGCGAGGAAGCAATCGGCCGAGCCAGTCATGATTTGCTGCGCACCGAATTCCCCAATGGCCTGACCCCGGCCGATATCGAAGCGGCCGTGGCGCACGATGGCGAATGGTCCGGCCAGGTCATTCACTGGAGCAAGAACGGCCAGCGCCTGGTCATCGATTCGCGACATAGGGCGACGCTGTTATCCGGCGACGATTCGCGCAAAAGTCCGGCCAATGCGAATCAACGATGCCGCGTCGTTCTCGAAACCGCCCGCGATGTCACCGAGCGCCGCGGGGCACAGGAAGAATCCGCCCGCCATGCCCGCCAGCAGGAGAGCATCGCCGTCCTCGGCCGGGCGGCGCTGGAGCGCGATGACCTGTCGGCCCTGATGCGCGAGGCGGTCGAGCGCGTCGTGGGAGAGCTCGAAGTACCTTACGCGCAGATTTCGGAATTCGTCCCGGCCGGGCGGTCGTTTGTGTTTCAGGCCGGCAGCGGACGCCTGCTGGAATCGCTGGGGGCCGATGAACTGTCGGCCGCGCTTTCACCGCAATCGGCGTTTACCGTGGCCGCCGGCGAGCCGGTGATCGTGCCGGACATGACTGCCGAGCGGCGGTTCTTGGCGACGCGCCTGCTTCGCAAGGTCGGCGCGGCCAGTTCGATGAGCGTGGTCATCCGCGCCCACCCGGAGGTGCTGGGCGTTCTGGCGGTCGTCGACTGCAATCGCCGCGACTTCACCTCCAATGATGCGCTGTTTTTGCGCGCCGTCGCCAATGTCCTGGCCGGCGCGATCCAGAACGACCGCGTCAAGCGCGCCTTGCAGGATCGCGGGGCGCGGATGGCGGCGGTGGTCGATACCGCGCTCGAAGGCATCATCACCATCGACGAGCGCGGCATCATCGAATCGGTCAATCCCGCCGCCTGCCAGATGTTCGGCTACCCCCGCGAAGAAGTCGTCGGCCGAAATGTCAGAATGCTCATGCCCGAGCCTTTCTGCGGCGAACACGATTCGTACATCAGGAATTACCTCCGCACCGGGCAGGCGCGGATCATCGGCATCGGCCGGGAAGTCGCCGGGCTGCGCAAGGATGGCAGCATCTTCCCGATCCACCTCGGCGTCAGCGAATTCCGCATCGGCGGCACGCGCATGTTCACCGGGCAGGTGCGCGATATCACCGAGCGCCGCCGACTGGAGCGCGAGATCCTCGAAGTCGGCTCGCAGGAGCAATTGCGCATCGGCCAGGATTTACACGATGGGCTGTGCCAGGAATTGACGGGCGTCTCCTTCGCGCTTCAAGTCCTCGGCCAAAAACTGGCCGCGCGGACCGCGCCCGAGACGGCCAGCATCCGCAAGATCGCCGAGCTCGTCGATCAGTCGATGAGCCACGCCCGCGCCCTGGCGCACGGCTTGCAGCCGGTAACGCTCGATGCCTCCGGCCTCGAATCCGCGCTACAGGAACTGGCCGCCAAAACCCAGCGGCTCTTTCGCGTCTCCTGCCTGCTGGTCAGCGATGGGCCGGTGCTGGTACACGACAACCTCATCGCCACGCACGTTTACCGCATCGCCCAGGAAGCCATCGGCAACGCGCTCAAGCACGGCAAAGCCAAGACGATCGCGCTGGATCTCGGCGCGCAGCGCGGGCAGCTTCATCTGACCATCAGCGATGATGGCGTCGGCCTGCAGCAAACTTCCGGCGACGGTAAGGGCATTGGGCTGCGCACCATGGCGTATCGCGCCAGCGTGGTTGGTGGTATGCTGGATATTCGTCCCGGCGAGCGCGGCGGAACGGTTGTCACCTGCACGATTCCGCTCCGGCAGGCGGTAGTCGACAGCGGGAAATTGGCGAGGGTTTCAGCAGATGGCGGCAAAATCCAAAAGCGGCAGCCAGCCGCGAAAGCGAAAAATATTCCTCGTCGACGATCACCCGATCGTCCGCGAGCGCCTGGCCGAGCTCATCGCCCAGGAAGCGGATCTTGAAGTCTGCGGCGAGGCCGAGGATGGCGTCAGCGCCCTCAAACTCATCGGCGCGATGCAGCCGGATATCGCGATCGTCGACATCACGCTCAAGGACACCTACGGCATCGAGCTGATCAAGAGCCTGCGCGAGCGCGAGCCGCACATTCCCGTGCTAGTGCTGTCGATGCACGAGGAATCCATGTATGGCGAGCGCGCCATCCGCGCCGGTGCTAAAGGCTACCTCAACAAGCAGGAGGCCAGCAAAAAGGTAATCGCCGCGATCCGCGCGATTCTTGCGGGAGACATCTTCGTCAGCGAGGAGATGAAATCCGCCATGCTCCGGAAAATGGCGGGTGGGCATCGCCCGGAGGGACAATCGCCAACCGACATATTGAGCGACCGCGAACTCGAAGTGTTCCAACTTCTCGGCCAGGGACAGGGCGTGCGCCGGATCGCCGAGATGCTCTTCGTCAGCGTCAAAACCGTCGAAGCCCACCGCGAACACATCAAGCAGAAGATGAACTTCAAGAGCAGCACCGAACTGCTGCGCTACGCGATCCAGTACACGATGAAAGAGGGATAGAGTTCACCCGAACCAACTCGCCGCCTCCTGCCCCGCCTTCTGCACGCGCTTCTTCAACCACTCCAGCCATCGGTCCACCCCATGGGCATGCAACCCTGACATCTCGATCACTTCCGCCTTGGGATTCAGCCGCCGCACATCGGCGCGAAAGGCCGCGATATCGAACGGCACGCACCCGAGCAGATCCACCTTGTTGATCAGAATGATATCCGCCGAGCGCACCAGCTCCGGCTGCTTGTCGGCCTTGTCATCGCCGGCCGCGACGCTGAAGACCGCGACGGTCATGTCCTGCCCCACATCGTGTTTGGCCGGGCCGGTCAGCGAGCCGGTGTTTTCCACGAACAAAAGATCGATCCACTCCAGATCGAGAGAACCGATCGCCCGATAAATGTGCAGCGCATCGGGGTGGTGAGCCTGCCCGGTATGAACCTGCACCAGCCGGTGCGTATGCCGCGCCATCGGGTCCGCATCGCGCCGGGTGATGGGATCGCAGGCCACCACGCCCACATGCACCTCGGGCATCAGCTTCTCGATCGTGGCTTCGATCAGCGTCGTCTTGCCGCAGCCGGTGCCGCCGATCACGCTGATCGTGAACACCCCCGCATCGCGCAGCGCATCGCGAATGCGCCGCCCGAAGGCGCTGGCCCCCGCTCCATCATCCGTTAGTCGCGCTCGCATTCAATTCCTCTGGACATCAGCGTGTCAGCGCTTCAGCGCCGATTCATTTCATCGCAGTTTTCATGGCGCGTCTCAATCGGGCGGCGGGCCGATTGTTGGCTAAGAGTCCGACATAGACCGATAGGAGTTTCTTGTACGCCGACATCAGAATCGCCCGCCGAGGGGGCTATTTGGCGGTCGAATTCCCGGCCGGGGGCGGCGCCAGCGCGGCGGCCGGAGTCGGCGCGGTCGCGGGCGGCGTGCCTTCGCGCCCGGGCAAAAATGTTCGCACATAGGCCGCGGTCGCCCACAGGTCATCGGCCGAGATATCCGGATTGGTCGGCATCGGCCCGCCCGGCAGCCCGCGCACGATGCGCATGGCGATGTCGTCGATTGAGGTGCCGCCCTTGAACTGGCCGCTGGTGAAATCGCGGGCGGAAATCGGGTTCTCCTCGTTATCCACCAGATCCTCGCGCAGCTTGCCGCGTCCATCGGCATCGTGGCAGGGAACGCAATTGACGGTGAAGAACTTCTGGCCGCGCTGCAGATCGATCTGCGCCGGCTTGGGCGGCAATTTGATGAGCGGCCCGGAATCGAGCTGGGCATGGGCATCTTTGAGCGCCTGCTCGCGCGGCGTCTTAGGCGCGCGCTTGAGCTTATCCGCCACGCGCCCTTCGATCGCCAGTTGCCGAACCGCCAACACCACCGATTTGACCTCCCCATCCGCCAGTTGCGGCCACGGCGGCATCAGCGCCGGCAGCATGCCGCGCCGAAGCGTGGCCGCGATGTCTTCATCCGTGGGTAATCCCGTCTTGGTGCTGCCGATCTTGAACCAGCCGGTGGAGAAGTTGCGCGGCTTGGGGTTGAGCGGCCCGGCCGAGGGCCCATCGCCCAGCCCCGTCGGGCCGTGACAAATGGCGCAATTGGCCGCATAAACCTTCATGCCATGATCGAGGCTGACGACGTTCAATTTGGGGTCCACCGCCGGCCGCGATCCATCCGCCCGCCCGAACACGCCGCGCGTGGTGATATAAAACAACCCAGCCGTCAAAACGGCAATGATCAACGTGGCCAACCCAAGCTGGATGGCCCACTTGCGGGGATCGATGGCAGTGCTCGCGGAAGTTTCGTCGGACATGGCAAGAAAATCCCCTTTCCGGCCCGACGCCGCCATCGGGAACGCGCCGGATTCTTCCCTAAGAGATACACCTAGTCCATTAGGTCATCTTCGGCATCCGCTTTCAGACGGCTCCCCGATTGAGAGGGCTTTGCCCCGCGCCGATGATGTTTCACGTTCACAATATCCGCGGCGGCTCTTGCGCGCCGCTTTCAGACACGAGGTCGATCATCCGATGAATCAAGTCATTGTACAGCCCCGTACCCAGGCAGAGGCCTCGGTTTCCGAATTGAAACTGGAGCAGTTCGTCTACGACGATGCCATCGTCCGCAAGTTCATGGTCGCCATGTACGCCTGGGGCGTCGTCGCGTTTCTCGTCGGGCTGATCATCGCCACCCAACTGGTCTTCCCCAGCCTCAGTTTCGGCCTCGAGTTCTTCACCTTCGGCCGCCTCCGCCCGCTCCACACCAACGCCGCCATCTTCGCCTTCGCCGGCAATTGCATCTTCGCCGCCATCTACTACTCCACCCAGCGCCTATGCAAAGCCCGGATGTTCAGCGATACGCTCTCCTCGCTCCACTTCTGGGGCTGGCAGCTTATTATCGTCCTCGCCGCCATCACGCTCCCTCTGGGAATCAGCCAGAGCAAGGAATACGCCGAACTCGAATGGCCGATCGACATTCTCATCGCCGTCGTCTGGGTCGGCTTCTTCGGCGTGAATTTCTTCGGCACCCTGCGCCGCCGCCGCGAGCGGCATATGTATGTCGCCCTCTGGTTCTACATCGCCACCATCGTCACCGTCGCCCTTCTCCACGTCTTCAATAACCTGGTCGTGCCGGCCGGGTTTCTCAAGAGTTATCCGATCTACGCCGGCGTGCAGGATGCCTTCATGCAGTGGTGGTATGGGCATAACGCCGTGGCGTTTTTCCTGACCACGCCCTTCCTCGGGCTGATGTACTACTTCCTCCCCAAGGCGGCCGGGCGGCCGGTCTTCAGCTATCGCCTCTCCATCGTTCACTTCTGGTCGCTGGTCTTCATCTACATCTGGGCCGGCCCGCACCACCTGCACTACACCTCCATCCCCGACTGGGCCTCCAGCCTGGGCATGCTCTTCTCGATCATGCTCTGGATGCCCTCGTGGGGCGGCATGATCAACGGCCTGCTCACGCTCCGCGGCGCATGGCACAAGGTCGCCACCGATCCGGTGCTCAAATTCTTCGTCGTCGCCATCACCTTCTACGGCATGGCCACCTTCGAAGGCCCCCTGCTCTCGATCAAGAGCGTGAACGTCCTCTCCCACTACACCGACTGGACCATCGCCCACGTCCACAGCGGCGCGCTCGGGTGGAACGGCTTCATGGCCTTCGGCATGATGTACTGGCTCCTGCCGCGCGTTTTCCAAACCAAGCTCTGGAGCGTCCGCCTGGCCAGCGCCCACTTCTGGCTCGCCACCCTCGGCATCCTCATCTACATCATTCCGATCTACGTCGCCGGCATCACTCAGGGCCTGATGTGGCGGGCGCTCAATCCCGACGGCACGCTCATGTATCCGGAATTCGTCCTGACCATCAAGGCGATCGTTCCGATGTGGGCCCTGCGCGTTCTGGGCGGCACCTGCTACTTCACCGGCGCGATTCTCGGCGGCATCAACCTCTACAAGACCTGGAAAACCCGCCCCGCCAAGTACGAAGAACCCATTCAGGAAGCCCCCGCACTCTCGGCCGAGTACAACGCCGACCCCACCCCGCCCGCGCCCCAGTGCGAGAACATGGCCGACACCGCCAAGTCGATCAATGTCTGGTCCACGCTCTGGTGGCACCGCCGCTGGGAGCGCCTCCCCTTCCGCTTCACGGTCTACACCATCGCCGCCGTCGCCATCGCTTCGCTCTTTGAGATCATTCCGACTTTCCTCATCCGCTCCAACATTCCGACCATCGCCTCGGTCAAGCCCTACACGCCCCTCGAACTGATCGGCCGGGATATTTACGTCTCTGAAGGGTGCTACAACTGCCACTCGCAGCAGATTCGGCCGATCCTCGCCGAGGTAAAACGCTATGGTGAGTATTCCAAGGCGGGCGAGTTCGTCTACGATCACCCGTTCCAGTGGGGCAGCCGCCGCATCGGCCCGGATTTGGCCCGCGAAGGCGGCAAGCAGTCGAACCTCTGGCACTACCTGCACCTGATGAATCCATCGGAAGTCACCGAGGGCACTGTCATGCCCACCTACAAGTGGCTGGCCGAGAAGAAGACCGATTTCGGATCGATCCCGCCGCGCCTGCGGGCGATGAAAGCGCTGGGTGTTCCCTACACCGATGACCAGATGGCTAACGGCACCGACCAGGCAAAGGCGCAGGCCAAAGAAGTCGCCGGAAAGATCGCCACCCAGGGCGGTCCGGCCGATCTCGACGACAAGGAAATCGTTGCCCTCATCGCCTATCTCCAGCGCATCGGCACCGACCTGTTCGCCAAGCCCGATGCCCCCGCCGCGCCGACCACGGCGCCCACCACTCCCGCCAAAGCAACAACATCGACCGACCTCGCTCCAGCCATCGGAGGATCACGCTAATGCTTAAAGAAACGCTGACCCATCTGGACCTGTCCGTGCTGACCACCGCCGGCCTGGTCCTGTTTTTCATCGTCTTCGTCGCCGTCACGTTCTACGCCCTGACCCGCACGCCCAAACAGGCCGAGCAGTGGTCGCGGATTCCCCTGACCAGCGAGACTCGAAAAAATAAGCAACCCTTTTCCGAAGAGTAAACTTCATGAGCAGCCCCGACAGCCCCAACCTGACCGGCCACAACTACGATGGGATCGAGGAGTACGACAACCCCACCCCCGCCTGGTGGACCTGGATCTTCATCGGCACGTTCCTGTTCGCGGTGATCTATTTCTTCTTCGTGAGCCTGGCCGGCGGCGCGCTGAGCCCGCTGGCTTTTTACGAGCGCGAAGTCACCGAGGACCAGGAACGCCAGTTCGCGCAGATGGGCGAGATCAATTCCGATCCCGCCTCGCTCATCAAGATGAGCCACGATGAGAAGCTTCTGAGCGTCGGCAAGTCAATGTTCCTCACCAACTGCGCCGCCTGCCACGCGGCCAACGGCTCGGGGCTCACCGGCCCGAACCTCACCGATGATTATTACATCAACGTCAAAACCATCGGCGACCTCCTCGATGTGATCGCCAAAGGCCGCAACAACGGCGCGATGCCCGCCTGGGAGAATCGGCTGCGTCCGCGCGAAATCGCCCTGATGGCGTCCTATGTCGCCTCCCTTCGCGGCGCGAACCTGCCCGGCATCAAGTCAGTCCCCGATGGGCAGATTATCCCGCCATGGTCCGAAAAATAACCCAACGGCACTTCGGCCATCTGACAATTCTCCGCGCCCTCTGCGTCTCTGCGATGATAAATCTTCGACCAGGAAGTTCGCGTCTTGAATCAGCACCTGACCATTCCGCAAGCCAAAGATGATGTGCTCTCCACGCTCAAGAGCGATGGCAGCCGTCGCTGGCTTTTCCCGCGCCTTTCCAAAGGCCGGTTCTGGTCCGCGCGCCGCGCCATCGCCTATTTCCTCATCGCCCTCTACACGGTCATCCCCTTCCTCCATATCAACGGCAAGCCGGTCATTCTCCTCGATCTAAACAGCCGCCATTTCACTCTGCTGGGCATCACCTTCCTCCCCACCGACACCGCCCTGCTCGCCCTCTTCATGCTCACCGCGATCATCTCGGTCTTCCTCATTACCGCCCTGCTCGGCCGAATCTGGTGCGGATGGGCCTGCCCGCAAACCGTCTACATGGAGTATCTCTTTCGCCCCATCGAGCGCCTGTTCACCGGCCGCTCCGGCCGCGGCGGCAAGCCCGCCGACAACATCGCCGGCTGGCGCAAGCCCCTCATGTATGCCGTCTACTTCGCGCTCTGCCTGCACCTGGCCAACACCTTCCTCGCCTATTTCGTCCCCGCCGCGACCCTCCACCACTGGATCACCTCCTCCCCCGCCGCCCACCCCGCGGGCTTCACCATCGTACTCGTCATCACCGCCCTGATGATGTTCAACTTCGCCTGGTTCCGCGAGCAAACCTGCATCATCGCCTGCCCCTACGGCCGCCTCCAATCCGTCCTCCTCGACAAGCATTCACTGGCCATCACCTACGACAGCAAGCGCGGCGAACCACGCGGGAAGAAAGTAGCGAGTTACGAGTTGCGAGTTGCGGATGAAGAGTTGCGAGTTTCGAGTTGCGAGGTGAGAGCAGGAGATGCCGCAGATGCCGACAACAAGCAACGCATTTCGCTGCCCGTTCTCAATCGCACCGCTTCCTCTGAACTCGCAACTCACAACTCGCAACCCGCAACTCCCCCAGCAACTCGCAACTCGCAACTCGCAACTTCCGCCGGTGATTGCGTCGACTGCTCCCTCTGCGTCCAGGTCTGCCCCACCGGCATCGACATCCGCGATGGCCTGCAATTCGAATGCGTCGCCTGCGCCCAGTGCATCGATGCCTGCGACGCGGTCATGGACAAAATCGACCGCCCGCGCGGTTTGATCGGCTACTCCTCCGAAAGCGCCCGGGCGGGTGAGCCGCGCCGCATCTTCCGCGCCCGCCCGATTATCTATTCCACCATCATGCTGATTCTGAGCGGCGCGCTCACCTATCTCCTGCTCACGCGCTCGCCCGCCGATGTCGCCATTCTCCGCAATATCGGCCGGCCTTTCGTCGTCAACCCCGACGGCTACGTCGAGAACACCCTGCGCCTCAAGATCACCAACCGCACCGAGAAACCGCAGGAATACCGCATCTCGGCCGTCAATTCCCCCGATGTCCGCACGCTCACCGAAAGCCCGACCGTCCGCGCTGCCCCCGGTGAATCCGTCACCGAGCCGCTCCGCGTCCTCGCGCCCGCCCGCCGATTCCTGCTCGGCCATCTCGACATCACACTCCGCGTCTCAGGCAACGACTCATTCCAGACCGACCAGACCTGCCGCCTCCTCGGCCCCGCCAACTACACCCCAACCACCGCCACCGCACCCACGACCGCCCCAGCCCTCGCCGCCCCCAACAGGAGCACCCCATGACCCCAGACAACACTACTCGCCCGAGCGGAACTCCCCCGATTGACGCCCCTGTGCTCTCCTACTTCTCGCTGAGTCCCGACACCATCCGCCCGCCGAAATATTTCCGCTGGCCGATGATCGTCATCGGCCTGCTCCTCGGCCACATCTGCATCATGGTCGTCGCCGTCACCATCGCCACGCGCGTCCGCCCCGATTCCATCGTCCCGGACTATTACCAGAAATCCGTGAATTGGGACCGCAACCATCCCAACACCCGCGCTGCCAGCAACGCCGCCACCAGTTCCGCGATTCCCACGGCCACCAACTCCTTCGCCCCGGCCGCCACTCATTCCGCCGCCCCCGCGGCCGCCGCGCCGGCCATTCCCGGGAGCCGCCCATGACCGCGCTGGTGGCCGGTGTCTTTATCGCCAGCCTGCTCGGCAGCCTCCACTGCGCCGGCATGTGCGGGGCATTTCTCGCCATCGCCGTCACCGGCATCGGCCCGAATCGCCCGCGCCAGGCACCGCTCCAGGCCGCATATCATGGCGGCCGCCTCATCACCTACACAATCCTCGGCGTCGCCGCCGGCGCGGCCGGCCAACTTCTCAATCTTACCTCCACGCTCGCCGGCGTGCGCCCCGTAGCCGCAGCGCTGGCCGGGGCGACACTCCTCGCCTTCGGCCTCTTCTCCCTCCTGCGCATTTACGGCGTCGCCCCGCGCCTGCCCGTTCCCGCGATCCTTCAGCGCCTCATCAGCGCCGGCCATCGCCGCGCCTTCAATCGCCCGCCCATCATCCGCGCCGCCCTCATCGGCCTGCTCACCACGCTCCTCCCCTGCGGCTGGCTCTACGCCTTCGTCATCACCGCCGCCGGCACCGCCAGCCCCTGGCGCGGCGGATTGACCATGGCCGTCTTCTGGCTCGGCACGCTCCCGGTCATGATCGCCCTGGGCGCAACCGTCCGCCGATTCACCGGCTCGCTCGGCCGGCACTTGCCCGTCATCACCTGCCTCGCACTCATGGGCCTGGGCCTGTTCACGCTCATCAACCGATCGCGCCTCGACCCCGCCGCCCTCGCCCGCAACGCCGGCGCGGCCGCAGTCGCCATCCCCAACCCCCAAACCACTCCACCCTGTTGCAAGACCGATGAGCGCTGAAGCACTCGCACAATCTCCGACGGCGCTGGCCGGCATCTCCGGCGCGGAACAGTCTCGCGCCAACATCGCCTGCGCCCACTGCGCCCAGCCCGTCCCCACCGGCCTGCTTCAATCCGATTCCGAAGCGCAATTCTGCTGCGCCGGCTGCCGCGCCGTCTACGAAACCATTCACGCCTGCGGCCTCGATTCCTACTACCGCCTCCGCGATTCCGCCGATGCTTCCTTCAAACCCGCCAGTCCATCGGCCGACACTTTCGCCGCCTTCGATTCCCCGGCCTTCGCCGCCCTCTACATCATCCCCAACGACAGCGGCTCCAACAGCATCGACCTCGTCCTCGAAGGCGTCACCTGCGCCGCCTGCGTCTGGTTGGTCGAGCGCCTCCCGCGCGTTCTCGATGGCGTGCTCGATGCCCGCCTCAGCCTCCGCGAGTCCACCGTCCGCGTCACCTGGGACCCCGGCCGCGCTGCCCTCTCGCGCATCGCCCGCACGCTCAGCCAGTTCGGCTACACGCCTCACCCCGCCAAGGGCCGATTGCGCAGCGACATCCTCCGCATCGACCAGCGCCGCCGCATGATCCACCTCGGCGTCGCCGGCGCGATCATGGGTAATACCATGCTCCTGGGCCTGGCCCTCTACGCCGGACTGGCCGCCGGGATGGAAGCCCAGTACCGCACCTTTTTTCGCTGGGCCTCCGGCCTGCTCGGCGTGATCTCGCTCTGCTGGCCCGGCGCGATTTTCTTCAAAAGCGCCTACGCCGCCCTGCGCACGCGCACCCCTAACCTCGATGTCCCCATCGCCCTTGCCCTGCTCGTCGGCGGGGCGGCCGGCGCGATCAACCTCATCCTCGATCGCGGCGAAATCTATTTCGATTCCCTCACCGTCCTGGTCTTCCTGCTCCTGATCGGGCGCTGGATGCAGTATCGCCAGCAGCGCCGCGCCGATGCCGCCGTCGAGCTCCTCTTCTCTCTCACCCCCTCCACCTGCCATCTCGTCGATGGCGATGGCGGCATCACCGACGTTCCCGTAGAGGCCGTCCATCCCGGCGATATCGTCGAAGTCCGCAGCGGCGAACTCATTCCCGCCGATGGCGCGGTCGTCCTGGGCCGATCCGCCGTCAACCAGGCCCTTCTCACCGGTGAATCCGTCCCATCCGAAGTCGAGCCCGGCGCGAACATCCATGCCGGCGCGCAGAACGTCGGCGGCATCCTCCGCATCCGCGTGGATAAGACCGGCGCGGATACGCGCGTCGGCCAGTTGATGCGCCTGGTCGAGCGCGGCGTCCGCGAGAAACCCGCCATCGTCCAGTTCGCCGACCGCGCCGGCGCGCGCTTCGTCATCGCCGTTTCCATCGCCGCCATCGCCACCTTCGCCTTCTGGTGCCGACTGGGCATCCCCCACGCGATCGATCACGCCGTCGCCCTCCTGATCGTCACCTGCCCCTGCGTCCTCTGCCTGGCCACGCCTCTCACGCTGGCCATCGCCATCGGCCGCCTCGCCCGCGCTGATATTCTCGTCAAGAGCGGCGCGGCCCTCGAGCGCCTCGCCCGCGGCGGCCGAATTCTCCTCGATAAAACCGGCACCCTCACCGAAGGCCGACTCCGCCTGATCGAATGGATCGGCGATGACTCCCTCCGCGCCCCCGTCGCCGCCATCGAACGCTATTCCAATCACCCCATCGCCCGCGCCCTGGTATCCGAACAAGCCGGGATGAAGCGCCGGGAGCGCAGCGACCAGAGCGCCGTCCCGGATGGCGTCGACAGCGATCATCGCCAAATTCCCGCCTCCACCGCACTCGCCTCCGAAGACCTCACCCCCACCGACATCTCCGAACGAAACGATGGCGGCATCTCCGCTCGCATCGGCCACCATCAATTCCGCATCGGCTCCCCCAACTTCATTTCCCGCCACTGCGAGATACCCGAACATCTCCAGCAGGCCCGCCGCACCCACGAATCCGCCGGCGCAACCGTCATCGGCATCGCCGTGGATGATCGTTGCGTCGCCCTGGCCGTCCTCGGCGATCGCGTCCGCGCTGACAGCCGCGCGGCCGTCGATTCCCTCACCCGCATGGGCTACGCCGCCTCCATCCTCTCCGGCGATGCCGCGCCGGTCGTCCGCTCCATCGCCGAGCAAGTCAACATTCCCTCCCATCGCGCCCGCGGCGAAGTCTCTCCCGAGCAGAAACTCGCCGCCGTCCACGAACCGATCGACCCGCCGGGCATCACGGTCATGGTCGGCGATGGCGTCAACGACGCCGCCGCGCTGGCGGCCGCCGATGTCGGCATCGCCGTCCATGGCGGCGCTGAAGCCTCCCTTGCCGCCGCCGATATCTACGTCGCCCGCCCCGGCCTGGCGCCGCTCACCCAGCTCTTCGCCACCAGCCGCCATGCCATGCGAGTCATCCGCCGCAACCTCATCGTCTCGCTTTCCTACAACATCCTCGCCGGCGGACTCGCCGCCGCCGGACTCATGACCCCCCTTCTGGCGGCCATCATCATGCCCATCAGCTCCGCCACCGTCCTCTCTCTCGCCGTCGCCTCCATCACCTCATCCAAAGCCACCGGAGCACAATCATGGAAGTAATCTTCATCGTCCTCCCTCTGGCGATCCTCCTGGCCGGTGTCGCCGTCGGCGCATTTCTCTGGGCCGTCCGCCGCGGCCAATACGACGACCTCGAAGCCCCCCCCTGCCGCGTCTTGTTCGAAGATGACCGCGCCCCCGTGACACGGGCGTCCCGCCCGTGCAAACCTCCCTCGTAGTCGATTCGCTCCGCCCCCCCGTGACACGGGCGTCCCGCGCATGCTGACAGCGCTCGAAGTCGACCCACTCCGCCCCCCCGTGACACGGGCGTCCCGCCCGTGCTGACAGCGCTCGAAGTCGACCCACTCCCCTACCGAATCCTCAACCCCCTCCACTCCCTCAGCATCTCGTCCATCACCCGGCTCGTCCGCGCCGCCGACTCCCCCGTGCTCGGGCTCTTGGTCCCCGACCCAAGCAACTCATTGACGATCGTCTGGATCATCGGCTGCTGAATGTGCGGCGGATGCGCGATCGCGAAATCCTCCGACTCGCTCTGAGTCTCCAATGTCACCGGCCCATCGGCCGAGAACGTCGAGAAGCGAATCCGCCCCTGCTCGCCGACGATCTCCACGACCTCCTCGCGATGATGGCTCGTGAAACACCACACGCCCGTTCCCAGCGCCCCCGAATCGAAAGTCCACGTTCCCGTTACGATATCCTCCGCCGGATAAAGCCCCGCCTGGTTGCCCGCGTACCCGCAAACCTTGTTGATCGGCCCCAGCAGAAAATCCAGCAGATCCAGCGTATGCGAGGCCAGATCCAGGAATCGCCCCGCCCCCGCGATGTCTGGCTTGACCCGCCAGGGCAGATTGGCCGGGTCGTGATCCAGTTTCTCGGCCGGCTGATACAGCCGAACATTCACAAACCGCACATGCCCGATCGCGCGATTCTCCAGCAGTTCCTTCACCTTCAAGAACCTCGGCAGACAGCGCCGGTAATACGCCACGAACAGCGGCACGCCCGCCCTCCGGCAGAAATGCACCATCCGCCGGCATTCCTCATACGTCCGCGCCATCGGCTTCTCGACATACACCGGCTTCTTCGCCGCCGACGCCAGGCGCGCATAATCCTCATGCGAATCCGGCGGCGTGGCAACGTAAATCGCATCCACATCCGGGTCGGCCACCAGTTTGGCCGCATCATCGTAAAAGCGCGGCACGTTATGCCGTTTCGCGTAATCCGCCGCCTTCGCCCCATCGCGCCGCATCACGGCCGAGAGCGCTGACCCCTCCGCCTTCGCGAAGCCCGGGCCGCTCTTGGATTCAGTGACATCGCCACACCCGATGATTCCCCAGCGAACGATCTTCATGTTGTGCTCCTGAGCCTTTGTTTACGCCGCGCCCCCACCATCGCCGAGAATGCCGCGGCTGGCAATAGACCCCGCCCGTGGATTATCGGACCTGCCGCCGCCGCTCCCAAAGTGAGGCTCTGCCGCCTTTAACGCCTCCGTAAAATTGCCCGCAAGGAATATCCGTTGCCCCCATTTTCCCGCACCGTATCCGCCTTGCCCAACCGCGTTCCGTATTGCAAATCCATCAAAGAGAATGCCCCGTGAAAGACGATGGAAGGAAGACCACGACTCGACAGGATGTTGATCGTCGGCGGCCACGGACGGGCCAAAGTGACATTTGTTCGTCCACTGCCGCTGGAGGTTCCCATCATGCGCAGCATCATCCTGTCCACCTTGTCGCACGCCTTTGAACTCGGTGTTTTCGCCGCCGCCGCCGCCGCCCTGGCGATCGGCATGATGCACCTCAAATAAGATATTGGCCAAACAATAGGGTTGAGGGTATGATTGTGACAGAATTAACGAAGTTCTGTTCAATGGCCCTGGATTCCGGTTTGAGTTCAGTCTTTCCCCTCGTGGCGGAGCGCCGATCCAGGCCTCTTTTTAAGCAGCACGGTCAATCACTTCACTCCTTCCGCCATGGAGGGCAAACCAATCATGAAGCAGAATCTCAGCCGGGCCTGGATCATTGGATTCCTCGCCGCAATCGTTTGCGTGGCCGCCTTCAGCCCCAGGGCCCACGCCGCCGGCGAAGCCAGCCTCAATCTCCCCGACCTCGAAAATAAAACCGTCCACGTCACCTTCCTCGGGGGTTTGTCCGGCTATTCCCTCCTCATCGGCGGCCTGGTCATCTGCGGCGGCGGCCTGGTCTTCGGGCTGGTCATCCACCAGCATCTGCGCAACCTCCCCGTGCATTCCGCGATGAAGGAGGTCTCCGAGCTCATCTACCAGACCTGCAAAACCTACCTGCGCACCCAGGGCAAGTTCATCCTCATGCTCGAGCTCTTCATCGGCTCGGCCATCATCGTCTACTTCGGCTTCCTCGCCTCCTATCAGGGGCCGGGCGAGACCAAAGCGGTGCATGGCTACCCCGCATCCCACGTCGCCACCATCGTGCTCTTCTCCCTGATCGGAATCGCCGGCTCCTACGGCGTCGCCTGGTTCGGCATCCGCGTCAACACCTTCGCCAACAGCCGCACCAGCCACGCCGCATTGGCCGGCAAGGCCTTCCCCTGCTACTCGATCCCCCTCCAGGCGGGCATGTCCATCGGCATGGTGCTCATCAGCGTCGAACTGCTGATGATGCTTTTGATCCTTCTCTTCATCCCCGCCAATCTCGCCGGCCCCTGCTTCATCGGATTCGCCATTGGTGAATCGCTTGGCGCGGCCGCCCTCCGCGTGGCCGGCGGCATCTTCACCAAGATCGCCGACATCGGTTCCGATCTCATGAAGATCGTCTTCAACGTCAAGGAAGATGATGCCCGCAACCCCGGCGTCATCGCCGACTGCACCGGCGACAACGCCGGCGATTCCGTCGGCCCGACGGCCGATGGTTTCGAAACCTACGGCGTCACCGGCGTGGCCCTCATCTCCTTCATCCTCCTGGCCATCAACAACCCCATCCTGCAGGTCCAGCTTCTCGTCTGGATCTTCGCCATGCGCATCGTCATGGTTGTCGCCAGTGGTATCTCTTACGTCATCAATGAAAAAATCGCCAAAGCCCGCTTCAGCGAAGCCCGCACCATGGATTTCGAGAAGCCGCTCACCATGCTGGTCTTCCTGACCTCCGCCATTTCCATCCTCCTCACCTACCTCACCAGCTACCTCCTGATCGGCAGCCTGGCCGATGGCATGTGGTGGAAGCTCGGCTCGATCATCACCTGCGGCACGCTGGCCGGGGCGCTCATCCCCGAGGCCACCAAGGTCTTCACCTCCGTCCACTCCCGCCACGTCCAGGAAGTCGTCAATACCTCGCGCGAGGGAGGCGCATCGCTCAACATCCTCTCCGGCCTGACCGCCTGCAACTTCTCCGCCTTCTGGATCGGCGGCGTCGTCATCATGCTCCTCATGGCCGCCGCCTATTCCTTCACCCTCCTCTTCCCCCCCAACCTGATGCTCGTGCCCGCCATCTTCTCCCTGGGCCTGGTCGCCTTCGGATTCCTGGGCATGGGCCCGGTCACCATCGCCGTCGATTCCTACGGCCCGGTCACCGACAACGCCCAGTCCGTCTATGAACTCTCCCTCATCGAGCAGCGCCCCGACATTAAGGCCGAGATGAAGCGCGATTTCGGCATGGATGCCGACCTCGAGCACGCCAAGCACCTCCTCGAGGAAAACGACGGAGCCGGCAACACCTTCAAAGCCACCGCCAAGCCCGTTCTCATCGGCACCGCCGTCGTCGGCGCGACCACCATGATCTTCTCCATCATCCTCGTCCTGGCCGATGGCATCCGCAGCGCCACCGCCGGCATGAGCGTCGATGGCTCGATCGAGGCCGTCGCCGCCAAAATCTCCATCATTCACGCCCCCTTCTTCTTCGGCCTGATCGGCGGCGGCGCGATCGTCTACTGGTTCTGCGGCGCTTCCACCCAGGCCGTCGTCACCGGCGCTTACCGCGCCGTCGAGTTCATCAAGAAAAACATGAAGCTCGACGGGGCCGCCAAAGCCTCCACCGAAGACTCCAAACGCGTGGTCGCCATCTGCACCAAATACGCCCAGGCCGGCATGTTCAACATCTTCCTCACCGTCTTTTTCATCACCCTGTCGGCCGCCTTCATCGACCACTTCTTCTTCATCGGCTTCCTGATCGGCCTGGCGATCATCGGCCTCTTCCAGGCCATTTTCATGGCCAACGCCGGCGGCGCCTGGGACAACGCCAAAAAAATCGTCGAAGTCGAGCTCCGCCAGAAAGGCACCGACCTCCACGCCGCCACCGTCGTCGGCGACACCGTCGGCGACCCCTTCAAAGACACCTCCTCCGTCGCCCTCAACCCCATCATCAAATTCACCACGCTCTTCGGCCTCCTCGCCGTCGAACTCGCCGTCGAAATGGACCACAGCGGCCACGGCGCGCTCGCCAAGGGCCTGGCCGTCCTCTTCTTCATCGTCGCCCTCTGCTTCGTCTACCGCAGCTTCTACGGCATGCGAATCGAAAGCAGCCAGCCCGCCCAGTCCCCCGAGCAGCACCAATCCACCCCGACTCCAAAGTCTGGGCCGGTTGAAGCGGCGTATAAGTGAGTCATCAGTTGTCAGTTGTCAGTTGTTCGCTGCCAATTACTGGTTGTCAGACGCTGGTCACGAGTTGCGGACCTCGCATGCTGCAAATAGAATTTCCCCGGTGGCTTTTACTAGCAACTAGCAACTAGCAACTAACAACTAACAACTAACAACTAACAACTCCCCATGCCCGACATCAACATCACCACCGCCTCCCGTGCCGGCCGAATGACCGCTTCCTCCGGCTCCAAATGGGAACCCCTCATGGGCTATTCCCGCGCCGTCCGCGCCGGCAATCTCATCGCCGTCACCGGCACCGTCGGCGTCAATGCCGATGGCACCTATTCCCCTTCCCTCGGCGATCAGACCCGCCGCTCCCTGGCCATCATCCGCGCCGCGATTGAAGCCCTCGGCGGAAAAATCGAGAACGTCATCCGCACCCGCATGTACGTCACCGATGTCTCCAAGTGGGAGCAGGTCGCCAAGGTCCACGGTGAAGTTTTCGCCGAAATCCGCCCCGCCACCACCATCGTGGAAGTAACCAAACTCATCGACTCCGCCGCCCAGATCGAAATTGAAGCCGACGCCGTCATCGGATAAATCTTCGGACGCCAATTTTCGGGTGCCATGCTTAGACCCGCCGAAGGTCGGCCACCCAGACGCCTTGTTCGAATCGGCGGGGATAAGCATGTTCCCTCGAACCCTTCAAATCCTCGTCCTTTTTCTCCTCACCCTCCCCTCTCTCCCCGCCCTCGCCGACCCCGTCTCCATCACCAAATCCGCCCCCAAAATCGAGCGCAAAACCTTCGACCCCGATCACCTCCCCACGCCTCCCCCGCCCCTTCACGAACATGAGATCGCCGTCTGCGAATACTTCTACCGCATCGAGCTCGATTTCCGCTTCACGCCCGGCCAACCCCAGCCCACCCTCTCCGGCGCGGTCCGCGTCCCCGTCCGCATCGACCGCATTACCGCCCGCCTCATGATGCCGGTTACCGTCTGGCTTCCGCAGAAAGCCCCCGACAATATTAAATCCCACGAAGAGGCCCACCGCGCCATCGCCGAGCATTTCTACAAAGACGCCGACAAGATCGCCGCCGACCTGTGCAAGGCCCTCATTGGCCAAACCGTCGAGGCCGAAGGCAAGGACGCCAACGCCGCCACCAACGCCGCCCTCCAGAAAGCCGCCCAGCAACTCAGCGATGCCTACATCGCCGCCGTCAAAGCCCCCTGCGATAAAGCCCAGAAAGCCTTCGACCAGATCACCGACCACGCCATGAATCGCGATATCACCGCCGAAAAAGCCATCCCCCTGGCCCTCGAACAAGCCAAAAAAAACTGACTCCATCCATCGCATCCCGCTGCCCCTCCCCATTCATCATTCATCATTCACCATTCATCATTGACTTACACCACCGCCGCCCCCGCCGCCAAATCCGTCTCCATCGCCTGCTTCTCCCGGTCCGTCGGCTGATGATATCCCCCCCTGAACACGAACACCCCGCCCGTTAAATTCCACAGGATCTGCACCATCCGGATCGACATCGTCAGCGCGAACGCCTGCGAGACCGTCCCCCCCTGCCGGCCGACCAGGAGTATCGCGAAGTATTCCATCACCCCCGCCCCCTGCGGCGAAATCGGGATCGAACCCACCAGCACGATCACCGGCACCGCCACGAAATAGTACAGCGGCGAGATCGTCAGCCCAAACGCCTTCCCCGCCAGCATCGCCGACAGCACCACCGTCACATGCACCGGCAGCGTCATCAGGAGCGTGCCGATCACCAGCAGTTGCCGCCGGCCATACATCTCCATCGTCTGGATGGCCGCCCGCACCTGGACCTGTCGCGGCAGCTTGGCCAGCAGGTAATCCAAGCCGATCGCC
>JBBRTW010000019.1:0-31505 GCA_038244055.1 Tepidisphaerales bacterium
AGGCGGGGGAGGGGGGTGGTGAAGAGATTCGGTTGGCCGGCGCGGCGGGGTTGGAAGCGGGTGGCTGGCTGGGATGGCATGTTGCGATGGGCGGGCTGGCGGTGGGGGCGGCGTGCGTGGCGGGAGTGGGGATGGTGCGGGCGGGGGTTTCGCGGAGAGGGCGGGGCGCGGTGGTGGGAATTGTGCTGGTCGCGGGGGTGACGGGGATGTTTGTTGGACGGGGGTGGTCGTGGGAGATGGTGGGGGCGGTGCTGGCGCAGCCGCGGGATCGGGGGCATTTGCTGGCGATGGTGGTGATTGTGGGGATGTTGATGATGCCGGAGAGGTGGAGGGCGCGGCGGGGTTGGGTCAAAGTGATTCTGGGCGGGGCGGTGGTTGTTGCGGCGCTGCTGGGGGCTTGGGTGGGGTGTTTGATGATGCTGGATGGATCGACGGGGGGGACGGGGGTTTGGTGGTTTCAGAAGGTAATCGTGCAGGGAGGGGAGTGAAGGTTGGGGTCAATTTGGAGTCAGGAAAGAGAGGCGTGAACGTGGAAGATGAATGGGAGGTTCATTGGAGGGATTGGCGTGATGGAAAGGCACTGGTTTATGGAAGGCCTTTCAGGGCAGACAAGAATGTCTACCCCACCGGCTTGCCTTAAATCACCCCGCCTCAGGCCGGGTCGACGCGTTCGACTTCCATCTGGAAGACACTGCGGACGGCGTTTTCATCGCGGATGACGTTGACCTTGAGCGTGCCGTAGACTTTGAACTGGCCTTCGGCCGAGAGATCGACTTTGGTTCCAGAAGGGATGCGGCAATTGACGAAGTGCTGCACCTTGGGCGCGCCGCCGACGCAGCATTTGGCGACGGAGTAGCAGAGGTCGAAGTTGGTGGATTTGGCGGTGGTGTAGAAGGTGTTGGGCGCGATCTCGCCCTGGAGGAGGACTTTCTTGCCGCTCAGCTCGCGGTACTTAGAGGGGACATCCTCGACGGTGCCGAAGCGCGGGTCCATCTCGAAGGCGCTCATGGAGCGGAGCTCGACTTTGTAATAGTCGCCCATGTTGACCACGCCGCCGAGCACGAGCGTCTTGTAGGTTTCCCACAGCGCGAAACCCAGGAGCAGGGCGATGACACCGACGACAGCGCCCACGCGAATGCGGAAGGCCCAGTTCGCCTCGCGCGACTGGGGATTGGCGGGCAGGTTGGCGTTGGCGGCGGCATCCATGGGTTGGGCTCCTTCAAAAACAATTCGCCACAGAGGCACGGAGTCACAGAGGATTCACAGAGAAGGTCGAAATAGTTTATGAATTGAATTCATTATTTCTCTCGGCGCACTCTGCGTCTCTGCGGTAAATCCTTCCGTCATTTCGCGGCCGGTTTCACGCTGCTTACATCCATTTCGAACACGCTGACGATGTAGCCATCATCCTTGCGCTCTTCGACCTTGAGCGTGCCCTCGCAGATGATCTCATCGGGATAATAGCCCACGGCTTTGCCCTTGGGAGTGTGGACGACGATCTGGTGCTGGATCTGAGGGGGTTGGCCGAAGCAGCAGGCAAAGAGGCTGGGGACGAGCGAGAAATGGGAGATGTTGTCGGCCTGGTCCAGCGGAATCATGAAGCCGCGCACGCGGATTTTGGAGCCGGTGAGTTTTTTGACATCATCGGGAATATTGCCGCCCTTGTCGGCGTCGAATTCGAAATTGCCGAGTTCCTTGATGCCGACTTCGAGTGCCTGCCCGGCCGCGGCGGCGACGTGCTTCTTGCGCTTGTCGGGGGCGGTCTCGATCTGCGGGCCGCCGTTCACATCGGTCGGCGGGACGGGCATGACGGCGGCGAGGTCCTTGATGTTCTTATCGCAGGCGCGAATCTGCTCCTGGATCATGTCGTAGCGGCGCTTGTCGGTGTCTTTGATTTTGTCGGAGACTTTGCCGAAGAGCTCCTTGGCGAGGGAGTATTGGCCGCGATTGAAGGCCTCGTTGGCGCGGAGCTCGAACTTGGCGAGCACTTCTTTGTCTTCGGGCTTGGCCGCGGGTTTTTCGCCTTGCTTGGTTTCGGCGGGCTTGGTCTCGGCCGGCTTGGGGGCGTCTTTTTTCTCCTCGGCATAGGAGAGGGTGGCGAGGGAAAGGCCGAGAAGGGCGGCGAGGGCAAGTCGGGAAAGAATGCGATCCATGAAGAGGCTCCTGAATTTCTCACGCGGCGGATTTGGATGTTCTCGAAAGGCAGGAATGCCTTCGCTCGCACATCCAACGGCAGACAGAAATGTCTGCCCCACCATATCCTGCCCGCAGTTTATTCTACGGGTTAACCTGAAACGAGGTTCGTGGCGACGGGGGTCCGGTAGGCCTTGAGTCCGGGGACCAGGCCCGCCAGCACCGAAACCACGACTACACCGCCTAAGTATACCCATTCTTCCCATCCGGGGTTGATCCAATTGATTCCCTGGCCAAGCTTTTGCACGAAAAACGACGATTCAATCGCACCCAAACCATGTCCTACCCCCATGCCGATGATGCCGCCGATCAGCCCGATCAGCCCGGCCTCGAAGCAGATCAGGAAAAGGACCGTGCCCCGGGTAGCACCTAAAGCACGCATGATGGCGATCTCGCGGGCGCGGGCGGAAACGGCGTTGTAGATGCTGACGAGGATGGAAACGGCGGCCGTCAGGACGACCAGGAATGCGATGACCAGGAGGATCAGGGTGGTGGGGGAGAGGAAGGTGTTGAAGAATTCGCGCATGACCTCGGCCGGGCTGACGGCGGTGGCGGCGGGGGAGTTGCGGAAGATGTACTGGAGGCTTCGGTTGGATTGGGTGCTGTACTGGCCGCCCTGGGTGCGGACGAGAACGGCCGAGAGCATCCAGCGGCTCTTGGGGAGTTTAAGGGAGATCAGGCCGTCGGGGGTCATCTCGTAGGCTTCTTCGTGGTCGTGATCGTGATGAGCGGAAGCGGTTGGCGTGGTGGCCGGTCCGGTTGCGGTGGGGCCGGTGGATGACCTGGAGGCAGGGAGCGTGGAGGGGCCGGTGGTTGGTTTGGTGGTGATGTCGCCGAGGGGGCGGTCTTTGCCGAAGCGGGAGAGGTCTTCGCCCTGTTGCATGGCGGTCTGGAGGTCCATGGCCGACTCATGCTGGGGGATGGCGTAGTAGCTGACGAGCGGAACGTAGACGACGCGATCCTCGGCCGTATAGGTCTTATCGAGTACGCCGACGACGGTCCACTCTTCATCATGCTCATCGAGCTCGGTCTCTTTGCCGGGCGGGGCATCGTGGGCGACTTTGAATTTATCGCCCATCTTCAGGCCCGAGCGGGCCGTGACATCCGCGCCGATGACCCCCTCGAATTTTCGCGGGTGGAACATGCGGCCCTGATTGAGCGTGAACTTTTTATTGACGCGAATCTCGAAGACACTGGCGGCCGTCTGCTTATTGGCATCGCGCTCGTCTTCAGGCAGGCCGGCGGCCTGATAGCCGGGAAGGAGGTGGCCTTTTTCATCGTAGCCGGCCAGGGGTTTGCCGGTGTATTCATCGAAGCCAAAGAGGGCGGGCGTGGTGCCGGCGACGCGCATGCCGTGATAGGTATCGCCGACGATGTAGGGGACGGCGTGCTTGACCAGCGCGGGATTATTGCGGAGCGCTTCGAGAACGATGTAGGGAATATTGCCGGGGCTTTTGTCGATGTGGTAGGCCGTGTTGAGGACGAGCTGCATCGGCGAACCCTTGGCGCCGACGAGGATGTCGTAGCCGAAATCGCTCTGGGCGAAGAGGGCGGTGCTCTCGCGGCGGAGGATCAGCACGGAAACGGCCAGGGCCGCGCCGAGAATGACGGACAGAAGCGTGAGCCAGGTGGATAGGGCTCGCTGACGCATCTGTGTTAGGACGAGTTGGAAGGGGTTCATGGGGGGGAGGCGAGGGTTCAGGGTTCAGGGTTCAGGGAAGGCGAAGGATGAATGATGAATGATGAAGGATGAAGGATGAATCGAAGATACCTTACGACGTGGCGGCGGGGACGCTGGGGAGGGTGGCGGAGCGGCCGGCTTTGTTGATTTCGGAGAGGATCAGGACGCGGGAAAGCTGGCGGGCGATGTCGAGGTCGTGGGTGACTAAGAGGAGCGAGGCGGCGACTTCTTCGCAGAGTTTGCGGATCAGGGCGAGGACCTGTTGGGCGTTGGTGGGGTCGAGCGCGCCGGTGGGTTCATCGGCCAGCACCAGGCGCGGGCGGTTGGCGAGGGCGCGGGCGACGGCGACGCGTTGCTGCTGGCCGACGGAGAGGCGCGAGGGCTTGTAGTGCAGCCGGTCCGACAGGCCGACCTCGGTCAGGAGATGGCGGGCGAAGGCGGGGTCGGGCTTGCGGCCGGTGAAACTCATGCCGAGGAGGACATTTTCGAGGGCGGTGAAGCCGGGGAGGAGATGGTGGGTCTGGAAGATGTAGCCGACATGCGCGCCGCGGAAAACATCGCGGCGGGCTTCATCGAGGCGGGTGATGTCGGTGGACTCATCGGCCGCGCCGGCCTTGGACTCGCTGAAAACGATGCTCCCGCCATCGGGCGCGACGATCCCGGCGATCAGATGCAGCAGAGTCGTCTTGCCGGACCCGCTGGAGCCGATCAGGGCCACATGCTCCCCATCAGCGATGGAGAGCTGGGCGACATCGATGACGGGGACGACACTGCCATCCGGGCCGACGTAGTCTTTTTTCAGATTGCGGATTTCGAGGGCCAAGGGGACTCCTGGATGTGTGACAGAGAATTCGCCAGAAAACTTCGCCACAGAGACACAGAGGCACAGAGAAAAGAAAATGCTGAGAGGCTCCAGCGATTTGTTTTGATGGAGCAAATGCAAGTCACTGGCATTTAGGATAGGGCCGCGCCGGCGTGCTGTCAACGGGAATCGCCCGACATCGGATTGGGGGGGATGGCCAGGGTTGGGGAGTCTCTGCCGGCTCCGTCTGTGGAAAGATGACATTGGCCGAGTATTGACGCTAAGATTGCGGCGGTGAAATCGAATTCCGCGATCGAGCAGATGTTGAAGCAGGCGGGCCTGCGGGTGACGCCCGTGCGCCTGGCGGCGCTGGAGGTGCTGCGCAAGGCGGCCGCGCCGCTGGATGTGCCGAAGATTCTGGCCAAGCTTCCCCCGGCCACCGATGCGGTGACGGTCTACCGCACGCTCAACACCTTCACGCGAAAAAAGATGGTTCACCGGGTGCGGGGTGAGGACCGCTCCTGGCTCTACGCCATCGGCGACATGGGCCCCGAGCGCCACGAACATCGCCATCCGCATTTCGTCTGCGATACCTGCGGGAAGGTGGAGTGTTTGCAGGATGCGGAGATTCCGCGGACGTTCGTGAGGTCACTCAAACTGGATGACGCGTATGCGGTGACATATCCGGAGGTGGTGCTGCATGGGGTTTGTCCGAGGTGCAGGTAATTGGTCCCTTTCCTGTACTCGGGAGAGGGTTAGGGTGAGGGCCTTCGGCGGATATTGCAAGTGGCTGTATTTCGCGGCAAAAAGACCCTCACCCCCGCCCTCTCCCGAGTACAGGAGAGGGAGTAAGATGCCCCGCCTCACGCGCCATTTGCATCACGCCTCCCTCGCATAATACTCCTCCTCCAACTGCTCCAGCTTCTTCGCCAGTTCCGCCAATTCCTTCTGCAATCGCTGCGCGGCTCCGGCATCTTTGAATGTTTCCGGGTCCGCGAAATGTTCCTGGCACTCGGAAATCGCGATCTCGGTATCGGTGATTTGTCGCTCCAGATCTTCGATGGTCAGGCGGCCAAAGGGGCGGAGATACGGGTTGTCTTTTCGTTTCCCATCGGCCTGCGACCCGCTTCGATCGGCCTGGCGTTTGCCGCCGCCGGCGGCGGATTCGGCTTTGGATCGCGCGGCTTCTTTTTCGGATTCGGCGGCGGCGTCGGCCGTGGTTTTCGCGTGCCACTCCGTGTAATTCCCGTCGAAATTGGCGATGGCGGGTGGATCGAGGATCAGCAATCGCCCGGCCACTTTATCCAGAAAATAGCGATCGTGGCTGACACAGAAAATCGTGCCTTCGAATCCCGATAAAGAATTCTCCAGCGCCTCGCGCGAGGCGATATCGAGGTGATTCGTCGGCTCATCGAGCAGGAGGACATTCGGTTTATCGAGCAGCAACTGCGCCAGGCGCACCCGCGCCCGCTCGCCGCCGGAGAGCATGCCGATTTTCTTATCGACATCATCCCCCCGGAAGAGCATCGTCGCCAAAACATTGCGAAGCTCCTGCCCGGTGACCTGTCGATCGCTCAATACCTCTTCCATGATGGAATTGTCGGGGTGGAATTCCTCGATGCCGAGCTTCTGATCGTAGTAGCCGATATTGAGATTCGCGCCCCAGCGGATGTCGCCGCTATCGGCATCGCGCCGGCCTAGCAGCACTTCGAGTAGCGTGGTTTTTCCCGAGCCGTTCGGGCCGATGACACCGACGCGCTGGCCGCGTTTGACTTCGAAGCGGATGTCCTGCCAGAGGACTTTGCCATCGTAGGCTTTGCTCAGCTCGCGCACATCCAATACGCGATCGCCGGCGCGCTGGTCGGTCGAGAGCGAGAGGTTGATCTTGTTCTGCTGCGCCACGTTGGAGACGACCTGGTCGCTGCGCATGAAGCGCTCCAGGCGCGTGGCCCGGCCGCGCGCTTCCTTGGAGCGCTGCCCGGCCTGGAAGCGGCGGATGAATTCCTGCTGCTTCTCGATATCGGCCTGCTGCTGCTCGAATTGGCGGGCCTGGGTGAGCTCTTCCAGCTCGCGCTGTTTGACGAAGGCGGAGTAATTTCCCTTGTAGCTCTTGAGGCGGGCCTGGGTCAGCCAGACGATGCGGTTGCAGACGCGATCGAGCAGGAAGCGGTCGTGGCTGATGAGGACGACCGCGCCGGAGAAATCGTTGAGGTAGCGCTCCAGCCATTCGATGGCCGCCAGATCGAGGTGATTGGTCGGTTCATCGAGCAGAAGCAAATCCGGCTCGGCGATGAGCAGTTTGGCCAGGGCGAGCCGCGATTTCTGGCCGCCGGAAAGCGTGGAGACGGCCTGCTCCCAGATGGATTTGGCCAGGCCGACGCCATGGAGCGTGGCTTCAAGTTTATGCCTCCAGGCGTAGCCGCCGGCCAGGTCGAATTCATGTTGAACGGTCTGATAGCGGGCGAGGACTTTTTCGAGCGCTTCGCCGGCGTGGGCGGCCATTTCATGCTCGAGCTCGCGCAGGCGATGGGAGAGTTCATGAAGCTGGGCGAAGGCGAGCTCGGCCTCGTCGATGACCGTATTGGCCGGGTCGAATTGCGGGTCCTGGCGGAGATAGCCGACCTTGATGGATCGATTGGTTGAGGCGGTGCCGGCGTCGAGGGGGAGTTCGCCGACGAGGACTTTGAAAAGCGAAGTCTTGCCCGCGCCATTGTCGCCGATGAGGCCGATGCGCTCGCCGCGGTAGACATTGAGGTTAAGCTTGTCGAACAGAACGCGCTGGCCGAAGGTTTTTTCGATGTTGGTGAGCGTGGCGATGGGCATAGGATTCAGTGCGGAACAACTCCAATTGGATGTTATCCGCCCTGCCGCGACAAACACAACGCCACCCAAAGGAGCATTTTATGAAAGCCTGGCTGCTCGACCGTATTGGATCGCTTTCGGATCTCCGCAAGGGCGATACTCCGGACCCCACACCGGCCGCCGGCGAAGCGCTGTTGCGGGTTGAGCTGGCCGCGATCAACCCGGCCGATCGATATCTGGCCGAGGGGCAATATCCGGCCAAACCCTCGTTTCCGCATATCCTGGGGCGCGATGGGGTTGGAGTGGTCGAGGCGGTCGGTGCGGGGGCGGGTGGGGTGAAGGCGGCGGACAGGCGGATCATTCTGCGTAGCGAGATCGGCGTGAATCGCCGCGGGACACTGGCGGAGCGGGTGGCGGTTCCGGTGGAGTCGTTAGCGCCGGTTCCGGCCGGTTGGAGCGCGGAAGAGTCGGCCGGGGCGGCGCTGGTTTATCTGACGGCGTATCAGGCGCTGACGATGTGGGGCGAGGTCGCGCCCGGCGTGCTTTTAGTCACCGGCGCATCGGGCGGCGTGGGGGTTGCGTGCGTTCACCTGGGGCGTGCGATGGGTTTTGAAATCATCGCATTGTCGCGCAGTGAGGAGAAGTCGCGGAAGCTGGTGACGGAAGGGGCGAATCATGCGGTGGATCCGGGCGATGCGGTGTGGCCTAAGAAGGTGAAGGAGATACTGGGAAAGAGGCGGGTCGATCTGGCGGTGGATAATATCGGCGGCGCGGGGTTCAATCAGATTCTGGAGACGCTGGGGGAGCGGGGGCGCGTGAGCTGCGTGGGGAGATTGGCCGGGCCGGTGCCGGAGCTCAATACGGCGAGCTTGTTTTTCAGGCGGATCAGGATTGGCGGGGTGAATGTCGGAGCATTCTCGGCGGCGGAGGCGCAGTCGGCGTGGGGGCGGATTGTGGAAATGCTCGCCAAGAGCGGGGCCCGGCCGATCGTGGATTCGGTGTGGGAATTCGGACAGTTGAGAGAAGCGTTCGAGCGGCTGGCGAAGGGGCCGATGGGGAAGGTGCTGGTGAAAGCGTCCGGGTGAGGACCCATGAGAGGGCGTCGGGTGGCATGGGTAAGGCCATCGTTGAGTTCCATATTACCTCCCTCAAGGCGGAGAAGTGATCGATGCCAGATGACATTCGGAGCCAACTGGTAAGGGAGGCCCCACGGGTAAGGCCTTAGAGCCTTACCCATGCCACCCAAAATTACTTCGACGCGATTCGCCTCGTCGCGAATTCGCGGAGGAGGGGGATTTTTCCACCGGCCGCCAGCGCCAGGCCTTTGGCTTTATCCGCGCCGACGAGCGGTTCCAGGGCGTACCAGTACATCAGCGGGAGATTATGGTCATCGACGTCTTCAGCGTGGGCGATCAGGCCGCGCACGATGTCCCAGCGCTTCTCCACCGGCAGGCGGTCGGCGGCGCTGGCGAGATAGAGGCGGACGATGGGGGAAGGGTCTTCTTTGGCGAGGCGGGCGAATTCGGCCAGGAGGGCAGGCGAAGGATTGCGGTCTTCGCAGGCGAGTTGAATGGCCCAGCCGCGGACGTAGGGGTCGGCGTGTTTGAGTTCTGGCAGGAGCGCAGTTTCGTCCGTGCCCCCCATGGCATGTAGGGTCCAGAGGTTGCGCAAATGTTGCGGAACTGATTCTTCCGGCCCGGCGGATTGCATGAGTCTTCTCATATCGGGGGCCATTTTGTCTAGCTTTCGTTCCTGAATCATTAGCCGGGCGCGGCGGCTGATGAAATCATTCTCGCTGGATTGCAGATGGATCAGGTGTTGCCAAAGGACTTTAGGATCCTTCAGCGTCATAAAGTTGGAGCTGTTGTCGAGCGAGGTATTCGGCCGCTCGCCGTTGTACGAGAACTTATACACCCGCCCATTGCTCCGATCCCAGACCTCCTCCTTCGGCAGATGACAGGCCTGCTTGTCGTACCAGTCGATCGCAAAAACCGATCCATCCGGCCCGGTGCGGAAGGCGATCAGCCGCGACCACTTATCGTTCATCTTCACGAAATCCGGGCCATGCGTGCCGATGTAGCCCGAGCCTGATTCCTTCAATATATCGTTATTAATACGATTGCCATGGATGTTGTCCATGAAAATCGTATTGTTGTAAATTTCCGGCCAGGCGCCGCCGTTGTAGATCAGCGCGCCGCAGTGCGCGTGCCCGCCGCCGGCGGCATCGGAGCGGTTGTTGCCGGCGTGCGGGCCGCTGGTGCCGGCCCAGTGGACGTGGTCGGCGATGGTCTTGATATCCTGGTAGGTGTAGGGGTTGAAATGCGGGCCGGCCTGGCGCTGATAGCGGCCGCCCTGGATCATATGATAGAGGTGGGGGATGACGCAGGCGGTGATGAAGGCCTGGCCGCGGTCGTTGAAATCGATGCCCCAGGGGTTGCTGGTGCCGTGGGCGAAGGCTTCGAAGATCTTTTTGGTGGGGTGATAGCGCCAGACGCCGGCGTTGATGGGCGTGCGCTCGGAATCGGGCGCGCCGGGCTTGCCGACTTTGGAATGGGTGAAGACGCCGTGGCAGCCGTAGAGCCAGCCATCGGGGCCCCAGGTGAAGGAGTTCAAGGTTTCGTGCGTGTCCTGATAGGCCCAGCCATCGAGGAGCACTTCGGGCGGGCCATCGGGTTTGTCATCGCCATTTTTGTCGGGGATGAAGAGCATCTGCGGGGCCTGGCCGACCCAGACGCCGCCGAAGCCGACTTCGAGGCCGGAGACGAGGTTCAGGCCTTCGATGAAGACGGTTTTCTTGTCGAACTTGCCATCGCCGTTGGTGTCTTCGAGGATGATGATGCGGTCCTTGCCCTGCCCTTCGGCCGCCTTCTTGGGGTAGTTGAGGGCTTCGGCGATCCAGAGTCGGCCACGGGCGTCGATGCACATGGCGACGGGCTGGACGACATCCGGCTCGGCCGCGAAGACGGTGGCGGTGAAACCGGGCGGGAGGGTCATCGCCTTGACCGATTCCTCCGGCGAGAGCCCCGCGAATTTCACATCATCCACGGGAAGGGGCGGGCCTTTCACTTTGGCGACGGCCTGGTTCGGGAATTTCGGTTCGGCCGCGTGGAAGTGGAAATCATCGAAGTTGAGATGGCCCCATCCGCCCGCGTTCTCATCGACCAGGCGGATGAAGATGGACTTGCCCTGGATCTTCTTCAGGTCGACGACCACCCGGCCAAGATTTTCCACTTCGTTGCCGGCGGTCTTGAAGAAGACCGATTTGTCATCGGCCAATACGATCTCGGCGCGCGTGGTGTCCTTGGAACCGGCGGCGAAGAGGAAGGATGCCCAGGGCTGGGTGACTTTTAAGGTCGCGGAGGTGAGCGTGCCCGTCCCTTTGTCGTTGACGACTTCGTAGCCGCCGATCCAGTAGTTTCCCTGATGATTGGACTTCATATCGGTCCGCCGCGCGGCCACGAGGTCGCCTTTGACGGGCTGGCCGGTGAAGGCATCGCCGGTGGCGGTCCAATCGCGGAGGTCGCCGGTTTCGAAATCGAGATTGAGGGCCCGGCCATCATCCGACTTGGGGAGTATTCCCTTGAAATTGTCATCAGGCTCGGCGGCGAGAGTGGGATGGCAGAGCGGAAGCGATGTGAAGGCGAGGGCAATCAATACGATCACGCGCATGGGGGATTCCTCCGGGTTGGAGGAGAATGATACCGCATGCGTGGGATATCATCGCGATCCGGCGCGGATTTAGACAGTGGGATATGAAAACGGGGAAATGAAAATGGGAAAATGAAAACGCCCACGGAGGCGATCCGCGGGCGAAAAGGACATTCGAACGATTGAAGGTAGTGGATCAGGCCTGACGGCGGGCGCGGCGCAGGAGGCCGATGGCGAGCAGTCCCAATGGGAGCAGGCCGGTGGGTTCGGGGACCTGGGCCAGGTAGTCCATTTGAGTCCATCCGACCGTTCCAAAGGCCGGGACGGGGTCGCTGGCGGACGGGGCCGCCCCAAGATTCACGCCCGATTCACCGGGCAGAAAATCGCCGGAAAGCGATGAAGCGGGGATGGCCGCGCCACCAATGCCGCTCACGCCCTCGCTATCACAAATTTCTCCGATGAGGTGAACATCGCTATCGAGAGGCGCGATCACCACCGCGAATCGCGCGCCCTGGTCCGTCGTCGCGTCGGGGCGGTGGCCGACGGAATTCAAGGAGGCCACGCGAAATTCGGTTCGTCCCGTGTAATAAGTGACTGGATCGTTTGTGCTGGATCCTTCGAGCCTAATCGGTACGCCATAGACGGCGAACTGATCGCCGTCTTCTCCAATTTTAACAAAGCTCGCCACTGGGTTGAAATCATTGAGGCCAACGCCGCCCAAGTTGGCGTCAACATAACCATTGTGATTATAGTCTCTGAACTGCATCAAGGGCGGGCCTCCACTTGACTGGATGCTGACGTCGACTCCCGTCAGATCCCGCGACCCGGATCCGCGCGTGTTAAGCGCATAGAATCGAAAGATGTGGTAGCCGGTCAACGAGCCCGTGCCCGTCTCCATCGTATGACTGATGATGAAACCCGCGCGGCTCTGCGCCGCAATACCCAGGACCACCGCCACGACCGCCCAATGTATTGCCCTCATGACTCTCCGCCTCTCCGATTCCATGGCCTGAAGAACGGTGCCACCCAATGGCCCCGAGCCCGATTCTGGCCCTCCATCCCATGTTGCGTTCAACGCTAATGGGCGGGTCCGGATAATTCCACCGCCAACGCCGGGATTTCCGCGGTTATCATGCAATGCACATGAGTTGGATGTGGTGCGGAGGAATGAGTCGATCCACTCCCATTCAATAGAAATGCCATTCTCCGCGCGCGACGCCGCCCGCGAAGGAATTTCGCGGGCGGCGAGGAGTTAAACTGGATCAAGTTGAATCAGCATCGCCTGGGAACCCGGCGCACCAGCGCGAACGCCACGAGACCGAGCGGCAACAGACCCGCAGGTTCCGGCGCTGAGGCAATATATTCGGGAACTTGGAAGTAGCCGGGCGTGCCCGCGCCGACGGGTTCGCTGCCCTGGGGGGCGGCTCCAACGCCCAGTGAGTCACCGAGAGCCTGGCTTGAAACTGGCTCCGCGCCGGAAGCGGCGCTGACGCCAATCTCATCGGCGATCTGGCCGGAAAGTCGAACGCTGCTGTCGAGCGGAACGACGACCACGGCGAAGAGGGCTCCGGACCCGGTGGTGGCATCAGGGCGCAGGCCGGAAAGATTGACCGTGACGACGCGGAAATCCGTGCGCGGGGCGTAGAAGGCGACGGCATCGTAGGTCGGTGAACTGATGTTTGGAGTCAGTATCGGGACGTGTAAAGCGCCTTGCGATTGGAGATCGGAGCCGATCTTTACGAAGGTTCCGGTGGGGGTGACATCGCTGAGCCCAATGCCATAAATATTGACGTCGTTGCGCTCGTCGGTGGGGGCCAGGTCCGCGATATCGTATTTGAACGGCTGGCCCAGCGATTGGAAGGTGAAATCCAAGCCGGCAAGCATAGTTGAGGTCGGATTCAGCCCGCTCCGCGTATTCAGGGCGTAGAACCGGAAAATGTGGTAACCGCTGAGTGAGCCGGTCCCGTCCGCGCGCGTGTGGCTGATGATAAAGTCCGCCCGGCTCGAAGCAGTCAAACACAAGATTACCGCAGCCGCGCAGCCCAAGGTCCGCTTCAATGTTCTCATGATCTTCCGCCTCCCGTACATGCATGTATTGGCAATTGCCGGAGCGCCCGATGGCTCGATCGCGCATCGGCCCGACACGGCATGAGGCCACAACGTTAACAGCAGGGGTCCGATAAAGCCACCGAAATCGACTGATTTTGATTGCGTTCATCATTCAGGAGGAACTACTGCCTCGCCCCACCTTCCCATGACCTCCATTCTGGATTCAACGAGTGCGGAAATCATGCGTAGTCCCGTGGTATCGCAAACTCATGGAGTAAGACGCTTATGCCCGTCAACCGCTTCCTCATCGCCCTCTTTTCGATGGCGACCACCCTGACACTCTCCGCCTCCGCGCCGGCCGCCGATCCGCCCCAGGCGCTCAAACTGGAGAAGGGGGATCGCATCGGCATCATTGGCAATACCTTGCCCGACCGCATGCAGCACCATGGCTGGCTGGAGACGGCCATTTATGCCGTCCACCCGGACCAGGAACTGGTCATCCGCAATCTTGGGTATGCCGGCGATGAGGTCGATCCCGACATCAGTTCAGGAGACTTCGCGAATAAGAACAAGATCTCCCCCGTTCGCCAGCGCTCCGACAATTTCGGGTCGCCCAAGGAGTGGCTCACCAAGGTTCAGGCCAATGTCGTCTTCGCCTTTTACGGCTACAACGAATCGTTCGCCGGGGCCAAGGGATTGGAGAAGTTCAAGTCCAATCTCGACGGCCTGCTGAAATCGCTCGCCAGCGAAAAGTTCGATGGCAAGTCCAACCCGCGTATCGTCCTCTTCTCCCCGATCGCCCAGGAGAATCTCAAGGACCCCAACATCATCGATGGCACGGCCAACAACAAGAACATCAAGCTCTACGCCGATGCCATGGCGGGCGTCGCCCGGGCCAATGGCGCGATCTTCGTCGATCTCTTCACGCCATCGCAGGAACTCTACGCCAGCGCCGCCCGGCCGCTGACCGTCAACGGCATTCATCCCAACGAGGATGGCAGCAAGGCGCTGGCGCAGGTGATCGCCAGGGCGCTCTTCCCCGAGGCCGGGATCAAGATGGACACCGCGCAGCTCAATAAGCTTCGCGAGGCCGTGCTCGATAAATCCGAGACCTGGTTCCAGCGTTACCGCGTGCTCGATGGGTACAACGTTTATGGCGGGCGCTCCAAGCTGGCTTACAACAAGATCACCAACTTTGAAGTGTTGCAGCGCGAGATGGAGATGCTCGATGTCATGACTGCCAACCGCGATAAAAAGTTGTGGGCGGCCGCGCAAGGCAAGGATTTCAAGGTCGATGATTCCAACACCCCGCCAGCCATCCCCGTCACCACCAACAAGCCCGGCAAAGGCCCCAACGGCACGCACCTCTTCAATTCCGGGCTGGACTCCATCAGCCACATGAAGACGCCCGCCAACGTCAAGATCAACCTCTTCGCCTCCGAGGAGCAGTTCCCCGATCTGATCAGCCCCGTGCAGATGGCCTTCGACAACAAAGGCCGCCTCTGGGTCGCCACTTGGCCGACCTACCCGCATTGGGAACCCAAGAAGCCGATGAACGATAAGATCCTGATCTTCGAAGACACCGATGGGGATGGAAAAGCAGACAAGGTCACCGTCTTCGCCGATCATCTCTCCAGCCCGACCGGTTTCGAGTTCTACAACGGCGGGATCCTCGTCGCCCAGGCGCCCGATCTCTGGTTCATGAAGGATACCAACGGCGATGACAAGGCCGATGTGATCGAGCGCGTTCTTTCCGGCAATGACTCGGCCGACTCCCACCACACCGCCAACAGTTTCTCTTACGATCCGGGCGGGGCGATCTACTTCCAGGAAGGCACCTTCATGCACTCCCAGGTGGAATCGCCCTACGGGCCGCCGGAGCGCTCGGTCAATGGCGCGGTCTGGCGCTTCGAGCCGCGCACGTTCAAATCCGAAGTGTACATGGCCTACGGTTTCGCCAACCCGCACGGCCACGTCTTCGACCGCTGGGGCACCGATATCATCACCGATGGCACCGGCGCGGTTCCCTACTACGGGCCGACCGCCACCAGCAAGATGTACTTCCCCAACAAGCACGGCAAAGCCCCCGTCATCTACAAGCAGCATACTCGCCCCTGCCCCGGCGCCGAGGTTTTGTCGAGCAATGTTTTCCCGCCCGAGTATCAGCAGAATTATCTGGTCGCCAACGTGATCTTCCCCATTCAGGGGATCCTCCGCTACCGCCTCGATGAAGAGGGTGCCGGCGTCAAGGGCAAGGAACTCGAGCCACTCGTCAGTTCCGATGATCCCAACTTCCGGCCTTCCGATGTCGAGACCGGCCCGGATGGCGCGGTTTACTTCCTCGACTGGCAGAACCCGATCATCGGCCACATGCAGCACCACCTGCGCGATCCGAGCCGCGATCATGCCCATGGCCGGATTTACCGCGTGACTTACGAAGGCAGGCCGCTCAGCAAGCCCGCGTCCATCGCCGGCGCGCCGATCGAAACGCTGTTGGAGAATCTCAAGAGTTCAGAGGATCGCGTCCGCTATCGCACCCGCATCGAGCTCGGGGCGCGGGATACGAAAGAGGTCATCTCCGCCGTTCAGAAATGGGCGGCCGGGCTGGACAAGGCGGATAAGGATTACGACCACAACATGACCGAAGCGCTGTGGATTTATTCCTGGCACAATGTCGTCAATGAAGACCTGCTCAACCAGGTGCTCAAGCTCAAGGATTACCACGCCCGGGCGGCCGGCACGCGCGTGCTCTGCTACTGGCGCGATCGCGTGAAGAATCCGCTGGCGCTGCTCAAGACGCTGGCGGTGGATGACAGCCCGCGGGTCCGCCTCGAAGCCGTCCGCGCCTGCAGTTTCTTCACCGACCCCGCCGCCCAGGAAGCCGCGCTCGAATCGGTCAACAAGCCCCAGGATGAATGGCTCAAGTACAGCCTCGAGCAGACATTGAAAACTTTGGAGAAGGTCGCGAAGTAGCATGGGCATCCTGCCCATGTACAGCAAGAGATTAAATTTCGGATGCCAGGGCTGTCGGGTGCCATGCTTAGACCCGCCGCCAGTTGCGCCCTTTTGCATTGTCGCGCGAATCGGCGGGGATAAGCATGTTCGTTCCACTGCGAGCGCCGTTCAAACATGCTCATCCCCGCGGAATGGCGCGTCTTAACTATTTGCGCGTTCGCCCGCGGGTCTGAGCATGGCACCCGTCGTTATGTAATTGGAGTACCGACCATGATTAAAACCAAGCGATTTTTCGTTGCCGCCCTCGTCATCTCATGTCTCGCCCTTCCCCGCGCCTATGCCGCCGAGGAGGAATCCAGCGCTCCCAAGCTCATGCTCGACAAGAGCCCGGCCATCATCGCCTTCCAGCTCAAGCGCTTCAGCAATCCCCAGCTCATCGCCATCGAGCGCAAGGCCGATGAACCCAAATACATCCCCGTCTACCAGGCGATCCTCACACGCAAGGGGATTGACAAGAAGAACCGCGAAGACTCGGTGGATGCACTGGTCAAGCTCAAGAAATCCGATGCGGTGACCGTTCTTCTCGAAGCAGTCGCCAAGGTCGATTCCGAAGACAAGAACACCCCGCGCGAGCTGGGGGGCCTGCTCCTGGCGCAAAAGCCCGATGCCATCGGCGCCCAGCGCGAGAAGATCGAAACCCTCGCCAGGGAATCCGAAAGCCCCGCCGTCAAGCAACTCGCCTACGCCGCGCTCGTCGCGGCCGACGCCAAGCCCGACAAGGCCTGGGAACTCGCGGCCGCCAACGATGGCCTCAAGCCGCTTCTGTCGGCCATCAGCCTCCTGCCCATCCCCGCCCGCGAGCCGTTTTACGCCAAGGTCTCTCCGCTGATTGCCACGGGTGAAGAAGCAACGCAGGCCGCCGCCATCGAAGCCCTCGGATACATTCCCGCCCACGAGGCCGATGCGTTCAAATCGCTCGCCCAGATCATCGCCACCGGCCAGGGCGATCGCCGCGCGGCGGCGGTTCGCGCGGTCGGCCGGATTCCCGCATCGAAATGGCCGGCCGGTCAGGTCGAGCCGCTGGCCCGGTCGATCGTCAAGCTCGTCGAGAAAACTCCCGCCGAGCAGCGTACCGCGCCCGAGATCATCCAGGCCGTGCAGCTCGGCAACGATCTGGCCGGCGCTACCGCGCCTGAAAAGGGCGCGCCGATCCGCAAGAGCCTGCGGGCGCTGGCCGTCCGCGTCGTGCTGATTCATACGCTGGTGGAGCAGATGCAGTACGACCTCCGCTATTTCACGGTGCAGGCCGGCAAGCCGGTGCAGATCGTCCTCGAGAATGAGGACAACATGCCCCACAACCTCATCATCACCGCCACGGGCAAGTTCCAGGAAGTCGCCATCCAGGCCGGCGCGATGGCCGCCCCGGAGGACCCCAAGGAAAAGCCCTACGTCCCGGCCGGGCCGAACGTGCTGCAATCCACGAATCTGGTCGGCCCGGGCGAATCGATCACACTCTCCTTCGATGCCCCCGCCAAGCCGGGCAACTATCCCTTCCTCTGCACCTACCCCGGCCACTGGGTCAAGATGTACGGCATCATGCAGGTGGTTGAAGACTTGGATAAATACGATGCCAGCCCGATCGTCCCCAAGGACCCGATGACGCATAAGCCGTTCGACGGCCAGAAGAACGAAGCCAGCGAAGCGGCAAAACAGCCGGCGGCGGCGGGGCACGAGCATCATTAAATGACGGGGCGCGAGTTGGCGCTGTAAATGACGGGCCGCGAGTTGGCGCTGTCGGCGGTCGACTCCATCGGGGATGGCGCTCTGGTCGTGGTCGCTCCCGGCGCTCCGGGCGAGCATGATTTGGCGCTGTCGGCGCTCGATGCCATCCGGGATGGCGCTCTGGTCGCTGTCGCTCCCGCCGCTTTATCCCGGCTTGTTCAAAGCGCGGAATTGCGCACATTCATTTCGTGCCGGGGTGTATTCGATCCATCAAAAAAACAATCCACGCGCCCGGCCGGGAGTTGTCCCGGCGCGGGCGCGCGGATGGATTGAATGCGTTATGACCTGAGCCTTGGAATTACTTCAGCACGAGGGTGGTGAAGATGTTCCAGAGAGCGGAGACATTTTCGGTGACCATCGGGATGATCATGCTGGAGCCGCCCATGTTGCGTTTGCGTTGTTCTTCGGCTTCCTTGGCGGCCTTCTCAAGGGCGCTGCTGCCGTAGCCAAGGAGGGCTGCGACAAAGGCAATCCAGAGGATGGCGATGCCGATGGCGATGCAGCCGAGAACCAGGCCGGTCGTGGCCATGCCGCCGCCGCCGCCTTCACCGCGCTTGACCTTGCCCTTCGCAACCGCGCCCAGAATGATCGCGACGATGGCGCACGGAATTGCGACGTAGATGATGCAGAACAACACCAGGGAGATGATCCCCAGCACCATCGATGCGATGGCCATGCCGGCGGGCTTGCCCGCGCCTGGCGTCGGACCCTGGTAGTTCATTTGAGCAGGAGGCATTTGACTCATGACGAAGCTCCCTCGGACAGAGTTTGAGATGTGTGGAACGGCGGGAACTTCCCGCGGCACCCGACTGGATGGGAGATTCTAAAGCACCGATTGAATTGCGTCAAAACTTAATCTTTGAAGTTACAGCTTGACTCCCTCGCCTGTACTCGGGAGAGGGCGGGGGTGAGGGTCCGCAGGATTGGCGGTCTGGCAAAAATGGTGGGCGAGTACGCACCACCCTACGGATATCGCGCTCCAAAATGGAGTGCCGAAATTCGGGCCACCCCGGAAACGGTATGGCGACAAGCGGGGCAGTTTGTGTAGACTGTCGATGGACTTTCAGATTGGTGCGGCCGATTTATCGCGCGGGCCGCGGTTTTTTCGGGAAGGAGCTTTCATCATGCTGAGCAAAGCCGGAATGGGCGTCCGCATCGCGGCGGGGTTGATCGATGCGGTGGCGGTGGTGGTGCTTTATTACCTGGTTCGAATGATCCTGGAGCCGGGCCAGCCCAAAGAGCCCAAGACCATCGAAGAAATCAACGCGATGCTCGATTCGTTGAAGAATATCGAAACGCGCTTCCGGATCGCCTGGTTCATCGCGGCACTATTGCCGATCGCCTATTCGCTGACCGATGTTTTTCTCCGACAGAGCCCCGGCAAGATGATCATGAAGCTGAAGATCTATGGCGATGATGAAGCCCTTCCCACCATGCAGCAACTTCTCACGCGCTGGGGAATGCGATGGGGCTTCCTGGTGTTGAATCTCATACTGGGGCTGACCCTGATGCGACTCTTCCAGTGGCTCTACTGGCTCGGCGCGCTCGGAACCATCGCGATGTTCGGCATGATTCTGGTGAATGTGAAACGCCGCGCTCTTTACGACGACATTGCCAAAACCACGGTCTACCAGCTCGCCGTTCTGCCCCTGCCGCCGGGACTGGCGAAGATCGTTTACTGGGATCCCAGCCTGATTCCCGCGACCCCGCCGGCCGGTCCGGCGATGCCGCCTCCGCCCCCGGCCGCCGCGCGTCCGGTGGATACCTCGCCGATTCCGCTCGCAGAGACGCCGCCCGCCGCTCCGCCCGCAGCCCCCGTCGCGCCGGCCGACCCCGCGGCCGTCATCACGCCGCCTCCGCCCGCGCAGTCGTGAGGGTGGCGGTTCGCAAGGCGATGGGAGGCCGATGATGAAGCGAGTGATGATGCGCAGTTTCGTCGGGTGCGCGCTGATTGGCGCGGGGCTGTTTTGGCAGGTGCGCACGGAAGGCGCGGAGGCCGCGGCCGGTGGCGAACGGGCGAAGAAGATCGGCGAGTTGGTCGCCCCATTCATCGATGGCGGATGGGCGCGGTCGGTGGTCGTGGGGGTGGTGGATAAGGAAGGGGCGCGGGTTTATGGGTTTGGGAAACTGTCGGCCGACCCGGCCTCCAAAGCGCCGGATGGCAAAACCATTTTCGAGATCGCATCGATCACCAAGACCTTCACGGCGCTGACGCTGGCGGAGATGGCCGAGCGCGGGGAACTGGCGCTGGAGGATCCGGTGGCGAAATATCTGCCGGAAAGCGTGAAGCCGCCGGCCACGGATCAGCCGATGACGCTGCTGCGCCTGGTGACGCATCACAGCGGCCTGCCGCGGATGCCTTCAAACTTCCGCCCGGCCGATCCGCTGAATCCTTACGCGGATTACACGTTCGAAAAGCTGCTGGAGTTTCTGCCCAAAGCAAAGGTGCATGCAACGGCCGAGTTCGAGTACAGCAACATCGGCTTCGGCCTGCTCGGCAATGCCCTGTCGCGGCGGGCGGGCAAGGATTACGAGGCGCTGGTGATCGAGCGCATCTGCGCGCCGCTGGGGATGAACGATACGAAGATCGCGCTGAGCGATGCGGATCGGAAGCGGCTGGCCCCACCATTCGATGCGGATCTGGAGGCGAATTTCAACTGGGATCTGGGGGGCATTCCCGGAGGCGGAGCGCTGCGATCGACGGCCGATGACATGCTGCGATACGCGGCGGCGCATGCCGGGCTGGATCTGCCGGGCGCGAAGCCGCCGGCGACACTGGTGAAGGCGATCGCGGCGACACATGAATTTCGCGACAAGGCCTCAGGGGAGCAGCACATCGCGCTGGCGTGGCTGGCGAGCAAGGACCGGCCGCTCTGGCATAACGGGCAGACGGGCGGGTATCACTCGTTCATCGCGTTCAATGAGAAGACGAAGATCGGGGTGGTGGTGCTGTGCAATACGGCTTCGATGCACATCGATGCGATCGGCGCGGGTGCGATGCGGATCGCCAGCGGGCTCGCGCCGGCCGCGGTGAAACTGCCGGCCGCGATCGAATTGCCGGCCGAGGTTCTGGAGCGCTATGCCGGCAAGTACAAGCTGCCGGATGGAGCGATCCTGAATGTCACCCGCGACGGCGGCCGTCTGGTGACCATGGCCGGCGAGCGCGCGCCACGGCGGATTTATCCGAAATCGCAGACCGAATTTTTCGGGAAGGCGGTGGAATCAACCGGTGTGTTTGAGGTGGATAAAGAGGGGAAGGTGACGGGGTTGCTGATTCGACAGGAGGGGACGGAGACGCGGGCGGTGAGGGTGGAGTGATTGGCGCGAACGGCGCAATTCTGGGTGGCATGGGTAAAGCGATAAGGCTTTACCCGTGTCGGGCCCACTCGCGAAAAAGACGCCAATTTGCGAAAAAGACATGGGCAACGGAGTACCGTTGCCCATGCCATTCAAAATCATTGGGCCAAGTCATCCAGAGCGCCGATTACTTCGCCTTCACATCATAACAAAGCAGCACACCCTGATCGCGGATGTACATCTTGCCATTGGCGATCACGATATGGGGCCAGGCGCTCTTGCGGCTGCGGTCGGGCTGTTGGAAGCGGCCGCGCTCTTCGTGCTTGTCGCCATTGGCTTCGAGGAGGACGATCACGCCGTTCTTCTCATCGCGGAGGTAGAAGCGGCCATCCGCGTAGGAGATCGTGCCCTTGCCGAGGATTTTCGAATCGGCCCATTTCGCCTTGCCGGTGAGCATGTCCTGGCAGGTCCAGCCGCCCTGATCGGAGTGACCGTAAATCAGGCCATCGAGTAGGATGACGCCGCCGTGGTGGTCGACCATGGTCTTGTTGCCGGTGTAGACGGGAGCGGCGGTGAATTTGCCGCCGGCGGCGGTGATCTTGAAGAGATCGCAGCCGATGCCGTAACCCGAGGTGACGTAGACGTGGGCGGTATTGGCATCATCCACCTTGACGACCGGCGTGGGGATGACGGCGGTCTTGCCGGGGCGGTCGGCGCGCCAGAGGAGCTTGCCATCGGCCAGCGAGATTCCCGCGACGGAATTATCGGTGTAAACGACGCCCTGATGCACACCGCCGAAGTCGGCGATCACCGGCGAGGTGTAGGCGGCCTTATCGGTGAACTCTTTGGAGCGCCAGACGGTTTCGCCGGTCTTCTTATTCAGCGCCATCAGTGTGCCGCCACCCCCGCCGGGGGTGCAGATCACGTTAGCGCCATCGATGACCAGCGATTCGCTGTTGCCCCATCCGCTCATCATCTTCCCGCCGAAATCGCCGTTGAGGTTCTTGCGCCAGAGCTCGCGGCCATCGGCCGCGCGGTAGGCGACGACATCGCCGACCTGGCCGATCATGTAGAGTGTGCCTTCATCGAAGGTCGGGGTGGCGCGGGGGCCAGCGCCATTTTGACCGCCGATCTTGCCGAGCTTGGACTTCCAGAGCTGCGATCCATCGGCGGCATTCAGCCCGTAAACGTAGCTCGATTCGGCTTCATCGCCGGCGGTGTAAATGCGGTCGCCGACCACCGACACCGTGGAGAAACCATCGCCGATGTTCTTGATCTCCCAGACCTTGGTCGGGCCGTCGGCGGGCCACTGCTTGAGCAGGCCGGTCTCGAGGGAAATGTTATCGCGGCGCGGGCCGTGGAATTCCGGCCAGTTCCCGGCCTCGACCTTGGCATTGTCGGCCAGAAGAGTGGGGGCGGAAAAGGCGAAAACGGAAGACAAAGCCGCGAGTGCGATGCGTTTGGCGATGGACATGGGATGAATCCTCGATAGAAGACGGGGATAAGTCAATAATGGGATTACCGACGGGAGGCGGGGGCGTTGCGGAAGGCGCTGGACTTGGCGTCAGGCCGCTGCGCGTCATTCTGAGGGAGTATAGACGACCGAAGAATCTGGCCTCAACGCATTGGCCCGTTCACCTTGGCAAATGGCCGCCCAGTTAAGGCAAGTTCCTTCGGTCGTCTATACTCCCTCAGGATGACGACCTCACGATGATGGTGATTTGTGGGGTTTGCTGATCGGTCTTGTTGTACAGTACCCAATGGATTCCCATGCCCATTCGCACTCTCCTGATCGCCTGCCTTCTATTCGCACTCCCCGCCCTGGCCCAGCGGATAGCGCCGGTTCCGCAGAGGATCAATCCGACGACACCCGCCCCCGAGCGCAAGGCCGATCCCACCACGCCGCGCCGGCCGGCGAGTCAGCCGGCGGTTCCGAAGTTCGTCATCGGCGTGTTTCAGCAGCCGACGTCCTCCTTCGATGCCTGGAAAGGGCGTGGGATCAACACGGTGGTCAGTTATGAATCGCAGGGTGGGAAGGTTTCCAACGATGAATGGTCCGAGGCGGCGGCGGCCAAGGGGTTTTATTTTATTCGCCAGCCATCGGATGATCTGGAGGCCGATGCGAAGGAGCCGAACCTGCTGGCGCTGATGCACGATGATGAGCCGGATATCCGCAAGCCGCCGACGCCGGCCGATGTGCTTGCCAGACGATACGCCGATTGGAAAAAAGCCGCGCCGGATAAGCCGGTGTTTCTGAATGTTTCCGGCGGGCAGATGCTTGGGGGTAAAACGCCGAAGACTGTTTACGATGCTTACTTCCCCTAGGCCGACTGGATCGGCAACGATTTCTACCCCGTCACCGGCTACAACCGCCCGGACTGGCTCTGGAAGATCGGCTCGGCCCTCGACACGATTGGCGACTGGTCGCACGGCAAGCCGCAACTGGCCTGCATCGAAACTTCCGCGCAGGAGCTGGCATGGACCGCGCCTAATACGCGGGGTGTGACACCCGATGAATTTCGCGCGGAGGTGTGGCATGCGGTCATCCACGGCGCGCGGGGTGTGATCTACTTCCCGCAGCGCCTCGGGCGAAACCCGGCCAAGGATTTTCGCTATGATGCGACTCCGCCGAAAGTGGCGCTGGAAATGGTGTTGCAGAATCGGCGGCTGACCGAGCTTCAAGAGATGCTGGTGAGCGAGATGAACCCGGCCGGGTTCAAAGTGAGCGCGGACAAGCCGATGGAGATCGGCTGGCGCGTGCGCGGCGGCAAGCTTGATGTGATCGCGCTGAATTTTTCCGATGCGGAGGTTAAGGAGGCCGCGATCTCGTTTCAAGGGAAGGTAAAGCCGGCGGCCGGGGCATTGTGGGAATCGCGCTCGATTCAGGTCACGGGCGGGGTGATTCGCGATTCATTTGGCCCATATGGGGTGCGGGTTTATGAATTGACGCTGGAATAGGCCGTTCAGAGTTTCTTCATCTTCGATCTATTCAATGGCGCGGCTTCGTTCGGGCCGCGCTGGATTGTCAGGAACCCACCGATTTGCGCATCCATGGGTTTTTTCCCGGTGTTGTATGCGGCTTGATACGCCCTTAATATCGCGCCCAAGGAACCCAACATGGCAGCAAAAATACCGCTCTCCCGCGTCTACCATTCCGAAACCATCGACCGCCGAATTCTCGAGGTCGTCAAAGGCGGCAACTACATCCTCGGGCCTGAATGCAAGGCGTTCGAAGCCGAGCTCGCGGCGTGGTTTAATGTGCCGCATTGCATTCTCTCCTCTTCATGGACGGCCGCCGTGCATCTGCTGCACCTGGCGCAGATTCAGTTCGGGCATCTCAAGCCCGGCGATGAGATTCTCGTGCCCTCGCTGACGGCTTTCCCCTCCATCGAGCCGATGATCCACTGCGGACTTCGGCCTGTCTTCTGCGATATCGATGACACCTACTGCATCGATCCGATCGATGCGAAGAAGCGCATCACTTCGAAAACCAAGGGCATTCTCCCCGTGCATCTGTACGGCCGGCCGGCCAATATCGATGCCTTCCAGCAGATCGCCAAAGAACATGGCCTGTTCATCATCGAAGACTGCGCCCAGTCGCATGGCGCCCGTTGGAAGGGAAAACGGGCTGGCTCCTACGGCCAGCACGCGGCGCTGTCGTTTTACCCATCGAAGAATCTGACCGTGTATGGGGATGGCGGCGCGATCCTGACCCACGACCCTGAAATCGCCAAGCGCGTCGGCATGCTCCGCAACCATGGCCGGAAGGATAAGTATCTGCATGAAAAGGTCGGCTTCAATCTGCGCTTCAACGAGATCAACGCGGCCGTCGGGCGCGAGCAGCTCAAGGTGCTGGATGATTTGAATGCCAATCGCCGCCGCGCCGCGGCCGGGTATCGGCGGGAACTGGCGGGCGTGAAGGGAGTCGTTCTTCCGCCGGAAGATCAGGCCGGGATCACCGAAACGGTCTACCACATGTTCGTGATTCGCCTCGATAGCAACGAAAAACGGGAATCTCTCGGAAAGCACCTCAAGGAGATGGGAATTGAATCGGGCGTGCATTATCCGGTGCCCAATCACCAGCAGCCGGCCATCGAGGAGATTTACGGCAAGCTGCCTTCGCTGCCCAAGACCGAGGACTACACGCAGAGGATTCTGAGCCTGCCGATGTTCCCCGCGCTGACCGATGATGAGGTGAAGACCGTGGCCAATGCGATCAAGCAGTTCGTGGCCAGGGCGTGAGGATCGAGCGATGATCGGCCGATGATTGAGCGATACCGTTTTTCCGTTTGACGATCTGACGCCATGGAACAGACCGCGTCTGATACCCCTCCGATTTCAGTCACCGACCCGCTCGAATTGACCGAGCCGGCCGCGGAATCACATAATCGCCCGCTGCTGCGCATTATTGTGTTGGTTCTGGTGCTGGGAGCCGCGCTGGCGGCGGTGCAACTTTCTCCGATTCGCGGGCTGCTCAAAGATACGGAGCGGCTTCGAGCGTGGCTGGATGGCGTCGGGGCCTTGGCCTATCCAATCTGCCTGCTGTCATCGGCCGTGCTTATCGGCTGCGGATTTCCGCGCCTGGTTCTGTGCGCTGCGGCATCGGCCATGCTTGGGTTCGGCTGGGGCCTGATGCTGACCCAGGGCGGAGCGCTGCTGGGATACTACACGGTCTTCTGTTTCATTCGCTGGGGCGGCGGCCAATGGGTGATTCAAAAGCGTCCGCGCCTCCGCTCCATCGCCGAGACCATCCAGGATCAAGGCATCGCCGGCGTCGTGCTGGCCCGGCAGATTCCGCTGCACGGCACGCTCATCAACCTCTGCCTGGGCCTCTCGCGAATCAAGCATCGCCAGTATCTGATCGGCACGGCCATTGGATTGTTTCCCGAGGCGATCCCCGTGGCGCTGGTGGGCGCGGGTCTGGTGAAATCATCGCTGAAGGACAGCGCCGGCCTGCTGGCGCTGGCGGCCGTGGCGTTTGGCGTGCTGTGGGTGGGGAGCGCGTATATGCTGCGAAAGATGCGGAATAAGCGTCGCGACGAGCAGGCGATGTAAGGCAGCGAAATAGAGGCCGATCTATTAATGGAGCGACACGAAAATTCTACGGAATTCTTGAGCCGCGCGCGGTATAATTTTCTCCATGTCCAAAACCACTATCGACAACATGGGGATGCCTGAATTCTCTCCATTCCATGGCATGGGGAATGTCGATTTGAACTCGCTCAAGTTCAACCTTGCTCTTACGCCGGCCCAACGAATTCAGAAACATTATTACGCCCGAACCGCTGTTGAGCGGATCGGTCAAATCGCGAGAGAGCAAATTGGATCGAGTTCTGAGAATGGAACGATTTCCACCACGGGGTGCAAGATGAAAATTGCGGATGGTGTTTGCCTTTTGCTCGACGAGTTGTTTCGGCGCCGAAGATTGAGAGCGAGTCCCTTCGGCAGCCGATTGGCCAAGGGGCGAATTTCCGAATGGCATATGCCAGTTACCTAATCTGGGCGCTTAAGAAACTCTTTACCCCAAACTTCGAGCCCGAGGAGGTTCGCAATATTGGAAGCGCGATCGGAGCCATGCTCGCGCAGAAATCGTGGTACGATTCTGAGCGATATGTAAAAATACAGGCATCTATCAATCAGTGGCTGGCCAATCCGACTGCGGGCAGGCATTTCGAAGCCTTTGTCCCTTCCGTTGATATTGTCGAAGGCGCAAACGCTGCGGGCTGCGAACTTCAGCATCGCGAGAGCATGGACTGGATCCTGTACGTGGCGGCTATGCCGAAGGTCATGCGGGAGTCAATCATGGAGATGTTCGGGCCGAAATAGCCTTCGAATGTGTCTCAACACATCTTATGCCTAATCTAAAGGACGTGCCCATCTTCATTTAGGGGCATCACCGACAGTGTGCCGCCGAATCCGGGCGCTCTTGCGGTCGTTTCCCCTTCATGCAAAACTAACGGGTCTATGAACGCCCCAGCAACGCGCCCGACTCTCTCCATCTGCGTCCCGGTGTACAACGAGGCCGAGAACCTGCCGCTGCTCCACCAGGCCATTGTGACGGTCGTGGAACCGATCGATCTCGCCACGGAAATTCTGCTGGTCGATGATGGCTCCAAGGATGATTCCTGGGCCCAGATCCAGAAGCTGGTGGAGAAGGATTCGCGCGTGCGCGGGGTCAAGTTCATGCACAATTGCGGCGAGACGGCCGCCAGCGACGCCGGCATGCGGGCCGCGCGTGGCAAGTACGTGATGACGATGGATGCCGATCTGCAGAACGATCCCAAGGATATCCCCAAGTTCATCGAGGCGCTGGAGCAGGGGTGGGACTGCGTCTGCGGCACGCGCGTCGCCAATCGCGGCAAGGGAGATAAGTTCATCCGCGTCGCCTCCAGCCGCATCGCCAACTGGGTGCGCAACAAGCTATCGAAAGAGACGATCTCCGACGCCGGCTGCACCTACCGCGCCTTCAGGCGCGATTGCGTCGACAAACTCAAGCTCTATCGCGGCCTGCACCGCTTCATCCCGACCCTGTTAAAAATGGAAGGATTCACAGTCACCGAAATCGCGGTGAGCAACAACCCGCGCATCCATGGTGAATCCAAGTACGGCGTGTGGAACCGCCTCTTCAAATCCTTCCGCGATCTGCTGGCCATCCGCTGGATGAAATCGCGCCTGCTGAATTATCAGGTCGAGATCGAACTGGACCGTTCCAGGAGCCTGCCCAAGCCGCCGACTGAAGGGTCAACCACGCTTGCCTCCGCCGCCGCGGATGAAGTGCATAGCGGCGCGGCCTGATCGACTCGCAACGTTCAAATAGGTGACCCCAACGTTCAACATCAACTTCCCACGTCGAACGTAGAACATCGAACATCGAACAGTGGGTAGGGTGGACGTACTCACCCCCCGCTGGGGCGAGATGTTGGACGTTCGATGTTCGATGTTCGATTTTGATTGAACTCAAGGCGGCCGGGGTCCAGGGGTTAAAACCCCTGGCAACGCCCGCCCGCCCTCCGGGCGAAGAGGGTCCGCCACCTATTCCCGACACACCCCATGCCCTCCCGTCCCATCGTCCCAGCGTCTGAACCCTAAACCCTGAACCCTAAACCCTGAACCCTGAACCCTGAACCCTGAACCCTGAACCCTGAACCCAGAACCCAGAACCCAGAACTCTCCGCGGCCTACCCCTCCCCCTCACTTCAGCCCTGCCAGTTCCGCCTCCCCCGCTTCGCCGGAGACGAACTGCTTGACGATGGGATCGGGGGACTGCTGCATGTCGGCGGGCGCGCCGTCGAAGTGGATTTTGCCTTCGTGGAGCATGACGATGCGGTCGGCGATCTTGAAGGCGCTGGCCATGTCGTGGGTGACGGTGATGCTGGTGACTTTGAGCTCGCGCTGCAGCTTGACGATGAGCTGGTTGATGACATCGGCGCGGATGGGGTCCAGGCCGGTGGTGGGCTCATCGTAGAGGATCACCTCGGGGTCCAGGGCGATGGCGCGGGCGAGGGCGATGCGCTTGCGCTGGCCGCCGGAGAGCTGGGCGGGCATTTTCTTTTCGAAGCCGGGGAGGCCGACCATGGCGAGTTTTTCGGCGACGATGCGGGCAATTTCGGCGGGCTTTTTTCGGGTGTGTTCGACGATGGGGAAGGCGATGTTCTCGCCGCTGGTGAGCGAGTCGAATAGCGCGCCCATCTGGAAGAGGAAGCCGAAGCGCCGGCGCAGCTCCATGAACTGGCGGTCGGTGAAGGTGTCGATGCGGCCGCCATCGAACCAGACCTCGCCGGCATCGGGACGGAGCAGGCCGACGATGTGCTTGAGGAGGACGGATTTGCCGGTGCCCGAAGCGCCGATGATGACCAGGGACTGGCCCCTGGCGATGGAGAGATCGAGCTCATCGAGGACGATGAGGGGGGGGAAGGATTTGGAGACTTTTTTGAGTTCGATCAGCGGCATGTTTCACGTTTCCCTCCTCACCCCAGCATCCCTCTGATCCCATAGATCGCGATATACCAATCCTTCGCCAGTTTCGCGAAGAAAAAGTTTAGGACGATGATGGCGATGAAGCTGGTGACGAAGGAGTTCGTGCAGGCCCGGCCGACGCCCTGGGCGCCGGCGCCGCAGGTGAAGCCTTTGTAGCAGGAGATCAGGCCGATCGCGCCGCCGAAGAACATGGCTTTGACCAGGCCTTCGAAGATTTGCCAGTTATCCACGGCGACGGCGGCGGCGCGCCAGTAGGGCTCTTCGGGGATGCCCAGGGATTTGACGCTGACCAGCCAGCCGCCGACCACGCCCAGCATGTCGGAGTAGATGGTGAGGATGGGCAGGAGGAAAATGCAGGCGATGAAGCGCGGGACCACCAGCACGCGGATGGGGTCGGCCCCCATGACGCGCAGCGCGTCGAGCTGCTCGGTGACATTCATGGTGCCCAGCTCGGCCGTCAGCGCCCCGCCGACCCGGCCGGCCAGCATCACCGCCGCCAGCACCGGGCCGATCTGCTTGACGACCGAGACGGAGATGATGCCGCCGATGCGATGCTCCTGGCCCAGGGCCTTGAACTGGGTGTAGGCCTCGATGGCCAGCACCATGCCGATGAAAGCCCCGGTGATGGCGATGACCGGGACCGAGCGGAAGCCGACCTCGTACATCTGCGGCAGCACCAGGCGGATATTTTTCCAGCGATACCAGCCGGTGAAGAGGAAGAGAAGCGTCCGGCCGACGAAGCGCCAGAACTCCCCCATGGCCGCGAGGCTGTTGCGCGTATCGCGGCCGATTTTTTCGATGATCTGCACGGCAGGCATGGCGGGATGATATGGGGGCGGGGAGGGGAGGGGAAGTGGGGGGTATGTCGTTGCGCGTCGTTGCTTGTTGCTGCGCGCGGGGTGGGTGTCGTTGCGCGCGGGGGGGGGCGTTGGGTGCGGGGTGTCGTTGGCTCGAATTCTCGCGGCGCGGCTCCGCGAGGCGTTTCCAAATGCGGAGCGGCTGGTGGAAGTCATGCGGCGGATCGAGAAATCGTGACGTGCGGCGGGACCGTAGCGAGCGAAGTGGCGGACAGAATATCGCCTGGCTTCCGCGCCGCTGGACGCGCTTCGCAAGCGAAGCGGCTAAAATCGGACGGGGAATCGCGTGCCGGTGATGGTTTAGGTCGGCAACGGCAGGGCACCCAAACGAGAAACAGAAACCTCCCGGACCTTCCTGTCCGGGGGGCTTAAGGTTCACTGGGTTGGAGGACTTGAAAGGCTTGCAGCCGCCACCGTCAGATCACGTCGCATCCGACGACGCCTGCGCCACTGGCTTCTCTTCCGTCGCGGCCGGCTCATTTTTCCGGGCGTCGAAGTACAAGTGCTTCGTCGTGCCATCGGTATCCAATTTGACGCTGATCCAGATGACATCCTTGCCCTTGAACGAGCCGCGGAGAATGTCTTCGCTTAGCGGGTCTTCAACGTATTGCTCGATCGCCCTGCGAAGTGGTCTTGCGCCGAAATCGTTGTTGGTTCCTTTATCGATGAGGAACTCCTTGGATTCGGGGGTCAGCTCGATGCGCAGGCCGTGATCGACCAGGCGCTTGGTGACTTTCTTGAGCTCGAACTCGACGATCTTCTCGAGGTGGCTGCGATTCAGCGGCCGGAAGACGATGACGTCATCGAGTCGGCCGATGAATTCGGGGCGGAAGTAGCGTTCGACTTCCTTCATGACCGTTTCTTTGATCTGCTGGTAGTTGCGCTCCTCAGAGCCCGCGCCGGGTTTCTGCCGGCCGATATTGGAGAGGACCATCGATGGTCCGCCGCCCTTAATCAGCTCCGAGCCGATGTTGGAGGTCATGATCATGATGACGTTCTTGAAGTCGACGTGCCGGCCGAAGGAATCGGTCAGGCGGCCTTCTTCCATGATCTGCAGGAGCATGTTGAAGACATCGGGGTGGGCCTTCTCGACTTCATCGAGAAGCACGACCGAGTACGGCCGGCGGCGGATGCGCTCGGTGAGCTGGCCGCCTTCTTCGTAGCCGACGTAGCCGGGGGGCGCGCCGATGAGGCGGGAGACGTTGTGCTTCTCCATGTACTCGGACATGTCGATCTGGATGAGGGCATCCTCATCGCCGAACATGAACTCGGCGAGGGCTTTGGAGAGCAGTGTCTTGCCGACGCCGGAGGGCCCGAGGAAGAGGAAACTGCCCATGGGGCGGTTGGGGTCCTTGAGGCCCGAGCGCGCCCGGCGGATGGTCTTGGAGATGGCCTTGATGGCTTCATCCTGCGACACGACGCGCTTATGCAACTCGGCTTCGAGCTCGAGCAGGCGCTGGGC
>JBBRTW010000020.1:0-30988 GCA_038244055.1 Tepidisphaerales bacterium
AGGACCACAAGAGCGAAGTCCGGCAGGCGGGTTGGTTGTATCTGGTATCGACGCATTTGGGGACGCTGATTTTATTCGGCCTCTTCGCGCTGCTGCGAAATGTCTCGGGGACCTTCGAGTTTGAGGCGATCGATCCGGCCAAAGTCGGCGGCGGCGTGCGCACGACGATCTTTCTGCTGGCGCTGGCGGGCTTCGGGCTGAAGGCGGGCATGATGCCGCTGCATTTCTGGCTGCCCAGCGCCCATGCCTGCGCGCCGAGCCACGTTTCAGCGATACTCTCGGGAGTGATGCTCAAGATTGGCATTTACGGGCTGCTGCGGACGCTCCTGCTGCTCCCCGCGCCGCCAGTCATGTGGGGCGGGCTGGTGCTGCTGCTGGGGACGATCAGCGCGGTGGTGGGCGTCTTGTACGCACTGGGGCAGCACGATCTGAAGCGACTGCTGGCGTATCACAGCGTCGAGAACATCGGCATCATTCTCATGGGTCTGGGTCTGGCCTTGATCGGCCAGGCGCGGGCCAAGCCCGAGTGGGTGGTGCTGGGAATGGCCGGGTGCTTGCTGCATGTGTGGAACCACTCGCTGTTCAAATCGCTGCTGTTCCTGGGGGCCGGGTCGGTCATTCACTCGGCCGGGACGCGCGAGATCGACCGGATGGGAGGCATGGCCAAGACGATGCCGAAGACGGCGCTGTTCTTCTTCATCGGCGCGGTGGCGATCTGCGGTCTGCCGCCGCTGAACGGATTCGTGAGCGAGTTGCTGGTGTACATCGGGCTGTTGCAAACGCACACGGCCGCTCCGGGAGCGGCGCTGGCCGCGCCGGCGCTGGCCATGGTGGGTGCGCTGGCCCTGGCATGTTTCGTGAAGGTGTATGGCGCAGTTTTCCTGGGGACGGCGCGGGCGCGGAGGACGCACACTGGCCATGAGTCGGGGAAGGTTATGATTTTCCCGATGATGATTCTGGCGGGGTGTTGCGCGGCCGTGGGGTTGTTTCCGGTGCTGGTGCTGCCGGCGCTGGAGAGTGTGGTGACGCAGTGGATGGGCAGCGCGGGGCGCGGACCGGCGCTGTCGTCACTCTTTCCGATGAATGCGGTGATGGGTGTGACCCTGTCACTGGCGGTGATTCTGCTCATCACACTGGCAATGGCGCGGCGGCGTTTGTTCGGACCAACCAGCGCCGCGGCCCTGACATGGGATTGCGGATACGCCCGGCCCACCGCGCGGATGCAATATACGGCCTCATCGCTGGCGCAGTTCCTGGTGGGACTATTCCGCGTGGTGCTCAGGCCGGTAACCCATCGGCCAAAGGTGCAAGGCGCATTTCCCAGGCCGGCGCATTTCCACAGCCATGTGGATGATGCGGTGCTGGGCGGGCTGCTCATCCCCGGCTGGCGGCGCATGCGAAACTGGCTGGCCGGCCTGCGCGTGTTCCAACAGGGAAGCGTGCAGAGTTATATCCTGTATATCCTGATCATCCTGCTGCTCCTGCTGTTGCTGACGATGCCACTGGGAGATTTTGCGCGGGCGCTGTTCCATGGGGAGGGCATGTAACATGGCGATTTCCCTCCTGTTGATCTCGGTGGCAATGATTGCGTTGAGCGGCGTGCCCGGTCTGTTCTTCGGCCGGCGAACGATGGTGGGGCAGTGGATCGCGGTGGGGATGAACGTGATTGGATCAGCGCTGGGCGCGGCGGGGCTGGTGATTCAATATCTGCATCCGGAGTTATCGAGCGCGGTGGAGTTTGGATGGGCGCTTCCCGTGGGCCGATTCGCGGCCGCGGTGGATGATCTGAGCGCGGTGTTTCTGGTGCCGATGCTGGTGATTTCGGCGGCCGGGGCGATTTACGGGCTGGGATATTGGAAGCAGAGCCGGCACCCGGGAAACGGGCGGAAACTGCGTTTGTTCTGGGGCATCATGACGGCGGGAATGATGGGTGTGGTGCTGGCGCGGGATGGGGTGTTGTTTCTGGTGGCGTGGGAGTTCATGGCGCTGGCCGCGTTTTTTCTGGTGACGACGGAGGATCGCAAGCCGGCGGTGCGGCGGGTGGGGTGGATTTATCTGGTGGCGACGCATGTGGGCACGCTCTGCCTGCTCGGATTTTTCGCGCTGCTTCGATATGCAACCGGATCGTTTTCGCTCTGGCAGCGCCTCGGCGATCAGACGCCGGCGGCGGTGGCCATCGCTATTTTTGTGCTGGGAGCCATCGGGTTCGGACTCAAGGCAGGGTTGATGCCGCTGCACGTCTGGCTGCCGGGGGCGCACGCCAACGCGCCGAGCCATGTCTCGGCCATTCTTTCGGGCGTGCTGCTGAAGACCGGCGTCTATGGGCTGGTTCGACTGGGAATGCTGCTCGAGCATCCGCCCATCTGGTGGGGCGCGGTGTTTCTCATCGCGGGGTCGGTGTCGGCCATCGTCGGCATCGCCTACGCGGCCGGCCAGCGCGATTTCAAGCGCCTGCTGGCGTATAGCAGCATCGAGAACATCGGCATCATCACCATCGGCCTCGGGCTGGGCCTGGTGGGGCGATCGGTCGGCCGAATGGATCTGGTCGTGCTGGGGATGGGCGGTGCGCTGCTGCACGTTTTGAATCACAGTTTGTTCAAGCCGCTGCTGTTCATGGGGGCCGGCGCGGTGGTGCATTCCGCGCGGACGCGCGAGATCGATCTGCTGGGCGGGCTGGGCCAGCGCATGCCGCGCACGGCCGCGCTGTTTTTTATCGGCGCGATCGCGATCTGCGGGCTCCCGCCGCTGAATGGATTCGTGAGCGAGTTGTTCATTTACATCGGACTGTTCAAGAGTTCGATGGCCCGTGATTCGTGGATCTGGGTGGCGCTGGCCGCGCCGGCGCTGGCGCTGGTGGGATCGCTGGCGCTGGGGGCGTTCGTGAAATTATTCGGCGTGGTGTTTGGCGGGACCGCGCGGACGGCGCATTCGGAACATGCGCACGATCCGGGCGCGGCGATGATCGGGCCGATGGTGGTCCTGGCAGCCGGGTGCGTATGGATCGGGATTCTGCCCGGCGGGGCGGTGGCCTTCGTCTGCCGGGCGGCGGGGATGATTCGCTGGACCGGCGCGGAGCCCAGTGGCGGGCTGGCGAGTTATGTGCCGCTGTGGGTGATTACGACTTTGTCGGCTGGGATTCTGGTGATTTCGGCGATGGTCGGACTTTGGGTCTGGAAGAGAAGTAAAGGCAATGTGCGGACGGGGCTGACCTGGGATTGCGGCTACGCCCGGCCGACAGCGCGGATGCAGTATGGCGGATCTTCGCTGTCGCAGATGATCGTGGATCTTTTTTCGTGGATTCTGGTTCCGCGGCGCTGGATGCCGAAGTTGCGGCGGATTTTTCCGGGCTCGTCGAAGTTTCGCAGCGAGGTGCCGGATGTCGTGCTGGATCGAAGTGTGGTGCCGGCGTTTGGTGTGATCGAGCGGCTGCTGGCAACCATCAAAGTGCTGCAACGCGGGACCATCCAGGTTTATCTGTTGTACGTGCTGGCGACGCTGCTGTTTTTACTGCTGTGGGCGTAACCATGATGATGACGATTCCGATTCATCTGCTGTTTCTGCTGGTGATGCCGCCGCTGATGCTGGGCATCATCAACAAGACCAAGGCGCGCTTCGCCGGGCGCAACGGGCCGCCGATTTTGCAGCTCTACTACGATCTGTTTCGACTGATGCGCAAGGGAATGGTCATCAGCAATACGACGACCTGGGTCTTCCGCGCCGGCCCGGTGATTACCCTGGGGGCGACATTGGCGGCCGGCCTGCTGGTGCCGCTGGGGGCGCTGGATGCGCCGGTGGGATTCGCGGGCGACCTGATTCTGTTCGCGTATCTTTTCGGGCTGGGAAGATTCTTCACCACATCGGCGGCGCTGGATACGGGATCGGCCTTTGAAGGAATGGGGGCGGCGCGCGAGGTCACTTTCGCCTGTTTTTCCGAGCCGGCGCTCTTCTTTGCGTTCCTGGTCTTAGCGCGGCTTTCGGGATCGATCAGCCTGACGCCAATGCTGCACTCACAGTTGACCACGCCGCTGGCAGCGCTGCCGATCGCTTCGCTGGTGCTGGTGGCGGTGGGGTTGTTCGTGGTGCTGCTGGCGGAGAATTCGCGCATTCCGGTGGATGATCCGAACACGCATCTCGAGCTCACCATGATTCATGAAGTCATGGTTCTGGATCACAGCGGCCCACTGCTGGGGATCATTCTGTACGGCGCGGCGATGAAGCTCTTCGTGTTGTCGGCCGTCGTGCTGCATCTGCTGCTGCCGGTGCAGACCGGCTGGATGGCGATCGACTGGCTGGTCTTTTTCGGCGGGATGGTGGCCATTTCGATTGCGATCGGGGTCGTGGAATCGGTCATGGCGCGCCTGCAGCTTCGGCATGTGCCGACGCTGCTGGTGGCGGCCTCGGTGTTGTGCGGGTTCGGATTCATTCTGATGTTGAGGTGAACGATGATCGCGGTGCTCAATGCGATGCTGGTGATGGTCCTGCTGGTGAATCTGTTCGCGCTCTCGGCGAGCCGGATTCGCTCACTCATCCATGCGGCGGCGCTGCAGGGCGTCTTGCTGGGGATGATGCCGCTGCTGATCGGCGGGCATTTGACGCCGCTGACCGGAATCCTGGCAATCCTGACGATCGGCGTGAAGGGGGCATTGATTCCGAAGATCCTGCAGAAGGCGCTGCGGGATGCGCAGATTAAGCGGGAAATCGTGCCGCTGATCGGCCTGATGCCCAGCCTGCTCCTGGGAGCGATGGGAACCGCCGTTGCGATCGCGATTGGCACCAAGCTGCCGCTGGCGCCGGGCCACGATCAAACCCTGATCGTGCCGGCCGCCTTTTCGACGATCTTCACGGGATTCATCCTGTTGACCGCGCGGATCAAGGCGATCACCCAGACCATCGGCTACCTGATCCTCGAAAACGGAATTTTCATTTTCGGCCTGGTGCTTCTGGAGGCGGTTCCGTTCCTGGTGGAGATCGGGGTGCTGCTGGATCTGTTCGTGGGCGTGTTTGTGATCAGCATCATCATTCACCACATCAATCGCGAGTTCGCTTCGCTCGACACGCGCCGCTTGACCACTTTGAAGGAATAACATGCTGCTCTTCGTCCTGTTTGGCGCACCGATCCTCATGGCCGCGATTGCCGCGGCCATTCGATCGGACTGCGCGCGCCCGTATGTGCTGCCGCTGACCGGCGCGGTGCATCTGGTGCTGACTTTCCTGGTCTTGAGCCATCCGCAGTGGGCCGTCGCCACGCGGTGGCTGGCGCTGGACCCTCCCGGCCGGATCGTGCTGATGATCCTGAGCGTCCTCTTTTTCATCTGCTCGATTTACTCGCTGGGATATCTGCGGCAGCGGGCCGATCTATCGAACCGAATCTTCTGCATCGGGCTGCTCGGATTCCTGGGGATGACGACGATCGTGGTCTGCGCCAGCCATCTTGGATTGATGTGGATCGCGATCGAAGCGACCACACTGGCGACCGCGCCGCTGATCTATTTCAACCGAACGCCCAAGTCGATCGAGGCGACGTGGAAGTATCTTCTGGTCGGCTCGGTCGGCATCGCCCTGGCCCTGCTGGGGTCCTTCTTCCTGGCGTACGCGGCCGTGCGGCAGGGGCTGGAGCCATCGCTGGTGTTCGAGGATTTGCTGCATCAGGCCCCTCTGCTTTCCAAGCCGTGGCTGCATGTGGGATTCATCCTCCTGCTGGTGGGATACGGCACCAAGATGGGCCTTGCGCCGATGCACACCTGGAAGCCCGATGCGGATGGAGAAGCGCAGGGCGTGATCGGGGCGCTGCTGGCGGGCGGCGTGACCAACTGCGCCTTCCTCGCCTTGCTCCGCGTCGAGCATGTCTGCCGGGCGGCCGGTGAAACGGCATTCACCAGCCGGTTCCTGATATTCATGGGCCTGTTGTCGATGGCGGTGGCGGCGGTCTTCATGGTCGGCCAGCGCGATTTCAAACGCATGCTGGCCTATTCTAGCGTGGAGCACATGGGGATTCTGATTCTGGGCATGGGCATTGGCGGCGGGGCGATGTTCGGCGCGCTGCTGCACATGATTAACAACGGCATGACCAAGGGCGTGCTGTTTCTCTCGGCCGGGAACATTCACCGCGCCTATGGCAGCAAATCGACGGATGAAGTGCGCGGGGCGATGCGCCGTCTGCCCTTTTCGGGAACGATGCTGGTGCTGGGCTTTTTCGCGATCACCGGTTCGCCCCCCTTCGGGCCGTTCATTTCGGAATTCAGCATTCTCAGCGCCTCGTTCGGCGCGGGCATGTACATCGTCGGCGCGGCCTTTCTGGGGCTCCTGCTCATCATCTTCATCGGAATGGGGCAGACGGTTTTGACGGTCGTGCAGGGCCGGGCCTCGCCCGCGGCGCGGAGCAGCAACTACCGCGATGGCTGGCTGACCGGCCTGCCGATCCTCATCGCCATGGGGATTGTGCTCATGCTCGGCGTCTACATTCCCGCGCCGCTGGATGCGATGATCAGGGACGCCGTGAAATTTCTGGAGGTCAAGCCATGACGCAAAAAGAGCCGCTGGCAGCGCTGGGAAACGGGCGGGCGATCGGCCGGGAGAAAATTCCCGAGCTCTCGCCAGTCGAATTTCAGCGGGCGATTCTGGAGTGTATCGAGGGCGGGCACCGCGTGGCGAGTCTGTTTGGGATGGCTGAAGCGCGCGCGAATGCGGTTCGGCTGATTGTGGTATTGGCGGATGATCGGCAGTCGCGCTTGCGTGTGGCCAGTACGGTGATTTCTGGAGAGCGTTTCGAATCCCTGACCCCGCGCTGCGCCCAGGTGCATCTGTTCGAGCGCGAGATCGCCGAGCAGTTCGAAATGAACCCATCGGGGCATCCGTGGCTCAAGCCCGTGCGATTTCAGCGGCCAATGAAATCGCGCGCCGCGGACAATTTCGCCGGGGCAAAAACGCCGCTCATCGGCGAGATGGAGTTCTATCGCGTGGAGGGGGAAGAGGTGCATGAGGTGGCCGTCGGGCCGGTGCATGCGGGGATCATCGAGCCGGGGCATTTTCGCTTCCAATGTCACGGTGAGCAGGTGTTTCATCTGGAGATTTCGCTGGGGTATCAGCATCGCGGCGTAGAGCGGGCGATGATCGGTGGCCCGAACAATCGCTCGGTGCATTATGCGGAAACCCTGGCGGGCGATACGACCATCGGGCATTGCACGGCCTACTGCCAGGTGCTGGAGGCGCTGGCGAAATGCCAGAAAACGCCGCGGGCGCAGGTGCTGCGCGGGATCGGGCTGGAACTGGAGCGCCTGGCCAATCACGTCGGCGATCTGGGCGCGCTGGCGGGCGATGTCGGCTTTCTGCCCACCGCGAGTTTCTGCGGGCGCTTGCGCGGGGATTTCCTGAACATGACGGCCCTGCTGTGCGGATCGCGCTTTGGGCGCGGGTTGATCCGGCCGGGCGGAGTGGGGTTTGATGTCGATGCAGCGCTGACCGAAGAGCTGCTCAAGCGTCTGGCGGCGGCGAAAAGAGATTGCCAGAGCGCGATTGAGCTCTTGTGGGAAACTTCTTCCGTCATGGCCCGTTTCGAGGATATCGGAAAAATCACGCCGGAATTCGCCGCCGAGATCGGCCTGGTCGGCCCGGCGGCGCGGGCCTGCGGCCTCAACCGCGATGCCCGGAGCGATCACCCCTCAGGGATTTTCCGCTTCGCGCACATTCCCGTCTCGATGTGGGATACGGGCGATGTCTTCGCGCGGGCGTATGTCCGCTGGCTGGAAGTGCAGAAGTCGATCGAGTTCATCGATGAGCAGATGGGCTTCCTGCCGGCCGGCCCGATTCGCAGCCCCATGAAGGCGCTGGCGTCCAATCAACTGGCGGTTTCGCTGATCGAAGGCTGGCGCGGCGAGATCTGCCACGTCGGGCTGACCGATGAACAGGGAAAATTCGAGCGCTACAAGGTGGTCGATCCCTCATTCCACAACTGGCCGGGACTGGCGATGGCCCTGCGCGATCAGCAGATTTCGGATTTTCCCCTGTGCAATAAAAGCTTCAATCTGTCCTATTGCGGCCACGACCTGTGAACCACGCTCTGCGTGTCGGAGAATCAAATGATCAAAGTCATCATGGCGCGGCTGCAACAGAAGCATCGGACCATGCGCTATCCCGATGGCCCGCCCCCGGAAATGCCGGCGCGCTTTCGCGGGCTGCCGATCATCGACGCGGCCAAGTGCGGCCAGGGCTGCGCTGAATGCGCCAAGGCATGCCCGACCACCGCGATCGCCCTCGATGACGCCCCGCGCGTCGATGCCGGGCGCTGCCTCTTCTGCACGGATTGTGCCCAGGCCTGCCCGAGCGGCGCGGTGACCTATTCGAGCGATTACCGGCTGGCCACGCGAAAACGCGCGGACCTGATCGTCGGTTCGAAAGAGGAACTGCTCCTGGCCGCCAAGCTCGATGATAAGCTGATGAAACTCTTCGGGCGATCCCTGAAACTCCGCCAGGTCAGCGCTGGCGGGTGCAATGCCTGCGAGGCGGATGTGAACGTGCTGGGCACGGTTGGCTGGGACCTCGGCCGCTTCGGTATCCAGTTCGTCGCCTCGCCCCGGCATGCCGATGGGCTGCTCATCACCGGGCCGGTGACCGGCAACATGAGCCTGGCCCTGAAGAAGACGTACGATGCGGTGCCTGCGCCGAAGATCGTCATCGCCGTCGGCGCCTGCGCGATCTCAGGGGGGCCCTATATCGATCACCCCGAAGCATCGAATGGCGCGGATTCGGTGCTGCCGGTCGATCTTTACATTCCCGGCTGCCCGCCGCATCCATTGACGATTCTCGATGGATTGCTCCGATTGCTCGGGCGGATCGACGAGGGTTCTCGTCCCGCCGTCGTAAAATAGGCGCAAATTGGCTCGCCCGGCCGCGGATTGATCTTGATGAAACCCCGGACGCTTTGATAAGATACCCCGCGTCGGTGCTTCGCATCATCACGTCTGCTCGCCACTTCGTCAGGTCAGGAATATCATGAGTCATCCCTCCGGTCCAAGCCGCCGGTATCGCATCGCCTTCACGCTGGTTGAGTTGCTCGTGGTCATCGGCATTATCGCGCTCCTCATCGGCATCCTTCTGCCGGTCCTCAGCACCGCCCGCGCCCAAAGCCGGCAGGCCAAATGTCTGACCAATCTCCGGCAGTTCGGCCAGATCGATCAGATGTACCAGACCGAATACAAGGGCTGGCACCTCTGGGGCTACTACGGCTGGACGCAGGCCTCGGGAGGCTGGAACCCCAGCACGCCCCCCACTCCCGATGCCGATGGCCCGCGCCGCTGGTGGTATCAGAATGATCTGATCCTGAGCACGCTGGGGTCGGTCAACCCGGCCAGTTACCGCTATCCGATGGCCGCCGGGTGCCCCGATGCCCCCCTGCCCGAGCAGCGCGCCGACAAGAACGGCACAACGCTCCACAACAGCTACTCGATGAATTACACCTCCTTCCCCGGCATGAACGCATCGATTGCCCCCAAGTACTTCAACTGCTGGAAAAACAGCCAGGTGCGGGCCGCTTCGGAAAAGATCCACTTCTGCGATGGCGTCAGCGAAGGCGTCAGCGTCGGCAACAGCGCCAACAACTCCTCGCTGCGGTATTACGACCCCTACTACGGCGAGCGGCACGAGCCGCCGGATAAGGGAAGCACCGTCGCCTATCGCCACAAGAAGGGCGCGAATGTGCTGTTCTATGATGGCCACTGCGAGTGGAAGCGCGATGACCAGTTGTGGGTGGACCCCGCCAAGCCCGCAACCATCGTCAACCTCCGCCAATGGCAGCCCAAGGCGCAATAGGATGCGGTTCTTATCCTCCTCTCATTCAACCCGGTTAAAGTGCAGCGCGCGTCTCGCTTTCTTTTCGCGTTCATACGGGAAACATCCATGGCAATTCAGGAAAATTGCCGATGACCTGACAAAGTTAACGTTGCAATACCGCGCGAGATAGTCGATAGTATATAATGTCGGGTGCATTTCCCGGCGCTCCGCAGTCGATCGAGGCACATCATTTCTCGTCCGCTTTTCAAATCCGAGGGCTTTCATGTCCCCCAAAATTGAAGTCATTTACCGGCCCCGGAACCTCCAGCGATCGGGCTTTACCCTGGTGGAATTGCTGGTGGTCATCGGTATCATCGCTCTGTTGATTGGGATATTGCTCCCGTACCACCCACAATGTGCTGGCGCGGAACAACTGATCTTCCATTCTAAAACAGGGGGTCCAGGAGGAGCTTTCGATGCGGCCAGTCAACGGGCGCGTGATTTGTTTTGTGCTGGCCTTGGGCATCGCCTTTTGTGGCGCAATGAGCGTGGGTGGATGCCGGAAATCGAAAACTCCGCCCCCCCTGCCGGTGATCGCCCTGGGCGGAAACGATCTCAACCCCAATGGCACCATCACCGACAAGGGGTTAAAGCAGATCGAGAGCCAGGCCGGCGAGAAGGAGTTGTGCGTCGGCATCATCCGCTCCAATCTCAGCGATGCCGGTCTGATGCAACTCGCCAGGTTCAAGAACATCCGCCGTATCGAAGCCGTGGGAAGCACATTGACCGCCGATGGCATTCAGAAATTCAAGCAGGAATCGCCCGAGGTGGAAGTGGTGAAGTAAACCGAACCGCATATCCCAAAAAAGTTATGATTGCGTCGAGCCGGGGATGGGGGATAATATATAATGCCGCTTTGTAACGTACTCGATTCTCTGGCGAAAGCTGGCGGCGGCCGCGGTTGATCGAGGATTGTCATTTCTCGTGTGATTCCAGAACTGAAGGTTTTCATGCTTCGCAAAATCGGTATCCCCAGCCGGCGTCACCACGATCGGCCTCAAGCTTTCACCCTCGTGGAACTGCTCGTTGTTATTGGCATCATTGCGCTTTTGATCAGCATTCTACTCCCCGCTTTGAACAAAGCGCGCGATCAGGCCAATCGCGCCAAATGCATGGCCAATGTCAGGCAGCTTTGCACCGCCAGCCTCATGTATTGTAATGAGTACAAAGGCTTCTTCGCCTGGTCCACTTGGGATAGCCCGACGCCGCCGGGCGGCTTGGGCTGGTGTTATCAAAAGCCGCGCGTCAACGGCACGGACTTTGTGGAGAAGGACCTCGAAAATGGTGCGTTCTGGACCTACGCCAATTCGCATGAGGTATACAAATGTCCGGGAGCGCGTGTTTCTTCAGACACCCAGCATAGTTTCAATATCGTCCACTATTTGATGAACGGCTCGGTAAACTCCTTCGGCCGTACGGATAGTGCGGGAGTAGTCTTGTTCCATAAGATTACCAGATTCAAGTCTTCGGACTGTGCTTTGTTTGTCGAAATGAGCGACAGCGACCAGCATCCCGCGCCGCCTCTGGGCGATGGTCTCAAGCAGCCCGCCTGGGCCAACGATGCCGCCAGCTTCCCCTCGGAAGACTTCGCATGGCGTCACGGCGGAGGCATGATCATCGGCTTTATGGATTCCCACTGCGAATGGACCGGCCATAAAGACTGGATCGCCGAGTACAGCAAAACCACTCCCAATAAAGCGTGGTTTGCCCCCGACACCACCAACGGCCATTAGCGATTCATGCATCGCAAGAGATGAAGCAGGTCGATTAAGGATGAAATGCGGTACACTTCATATGGGGACTTGCGCGCGGGTTTGCAACCCAATCACCCAATATCGAACTCTTATCCCGCCGTCCGTAACTGTTTTTCTATATCGCGAAGTATATCAGCCTTCTTGAGCGCGCCTTGGGTAATTCGGTCGTAATACTTGCGAACCTGTTGGTAATCCGGATCGTCGGACCGAACCTCAAATCGCCCGATTTCAAGGCCTTCCGGAAGAAGCCATTGGACCGTCACGGGACTTTGAATCTTCGTGGGAGCGCTGAACATCTCCGTGAGTCGGTTGATCGAAACCATAACCGAATAGCTTCCCACCCGGGCGACAAATTCTCCGTCCCTGCCGGATTCACTCCACCAAAGGCTCGGGTCGCGGGTGGAATTCTCCAGTAGGCTCCAGAGGTTTCTATATTCATCAGGAATTGGCATTATTCGCTCCAATCTTTGAGGCCACTTCCGCGGCAACTCTGTCCAATTCAACGCTGACTTCCAATACTCTGTCAGACGCTATCTTCCGGGCCTGCTGAGTCAGTTGACGGGCTCCCAAGACATTTAGCATATCCCGCAATCGCTCTGAGAGTCGCGGACATTCGATTCCATGTGGCTGGGTTCGTCAATCCCTTCGACCAACTCCCTCGCGACAGGCCGGCCACAATCGCCAGAACGCTTATCACATGCTCCCGAGATTGCTCCGGGGCGTTCCGGATCGCATCGTCAGCCCGACGGCAGCCAAATCGCGCTTCATCCAATCGTCGCTGAGCGTCCAAGCCTTCCAACAGCACCCGAGTGCGCCTCTCAATCTGCGCGGCAACTTGACTGGAATTTTTGGCTTGGCGGGCTTGCCGCCAAGCCACCCATGCGCCGTACAGGGAGGCAACGCCGCCAAGTACTCCAAACCAGTCGAGAATGCCCAATCAAAACTCCTTCCTCTGCCGCGCCGTCGCGATATTCAATATCTTCCGGTATTTCGCCACGGTCCGCCGCGCCAGGGTCAGCCCCTGCTCGGCCAGTCGCTCCACGATCTCATCATCGTTCAGCGGCTTACTCTTATCCTCGTTGTCGATGATGATCTTGAGCTTCTCCTTGACCGCGTCCCAGCTCATGTCCTCCCCTTCGGCGCTGGTGGTGCCGCCGGAGAAGAACCTCCGCAGCGGGAAAACCCCGCGCGGGGTCTGAATCCACTTCTCCGAAACCGCCCGCGAGACCGTCGCCACGTGGATCCCCAGTTGATCCGCCACGTTGATCATCGGCAGCGGCTTCAAAAACTCCGGGCCGTTCTCGAAAAACTCCCGCTGCGCATCCACCACCACCCGGATCACCCGCGCGATCGTGCTCTTGCGCTGCTCGATCGATTCGATCAGCCAGCGCGCGTTCCGCACGTTGTTGGATAGAAACTCCCGCGTCTTCTTATCCAGCTTCTTGTCCTTGAGCATCTTCCGCCAGCGCCCGCCGATGTAGAGCCCCTCGGCCGGGTCGTTGCTCATCTTGATCTCGTACTTCCCCGTATCCTCATCGACGTAGATGATCGCATCGGGCGTGATCGGCGGCGCATCATCGTGCCCGATCTGCTTTCCCGGGTGCGGGTGCAGCCGCGAGAGCCTTCTCACCGCCTCCTTGATCTCCTCCATCGGCCGGCCGAGCTTCTTGCTGATCTGCGGATAGCGGTTCATCTCCAGATCGCGCAGATGCTCGCCCACCAGCTTCTTCTCCAGCTCGAAATCGTGATCCTCGTTGTCCGGATCATCCTCCAGCGCATCGATCTGCAGCAGCAGGCACTCGCGCAGGTCCCGCGCCCCCACCCCGGCCGGCTCCAGCGTCTGGATCAGCACCACCGCCCGCTGCAAATCCTCCATCGCCAGCGGCGTTTTCGACTCCGCCTGGATCGTCTCCATCGGCGTGCGCAGGTAGCCCTGCTCATCGATGTAATTGATGATCGCCTTGCCGGCCGCGATCACCGGCTTGGGGGCATCGATGAAATTCCATTGATCCAGCAGATGGTCCGTCAGGTTCCCCGTGCGGTCCGGGGAGTTATTCAGGGCATCGAGCTTCTTATCGCGCTCCCCATCGTAGCTGGAGGGCTGCCGCCGCTCCTGGAACGAAGAGTTGGTGATGAACTCCTCATTCTCCAGCAAAGCCGAAATCCGGTCCAGCCGGTCGAAATCCTCGCTCCCATCCGCCCCATCCTTCATCACCAGAACATGCTCATCCTCGGTCATGTCCCGATTCTCGTGCGGATCCGCCTGCTCCGGCGGCGATTCGCTATCCACCGTCACATCCGCATCCAGATCCCCATCCCGCAATTCCAGGACCGGATTCGACTCCATCTCCTGCTCGATCTTCTCCTCCAGCAGCATCAGCGGAAGCTGGAGAATCTCCATCGACTGGATCATGCGCGGCGTGAGGAGCTGGCGCATCCCCATCTCCTGCCGCATCGAAGTTGACTGAGATAACTGCATATTTCAGCTTTAGTTACACATTTTTCCGCGAACCGGGCATGACTTTTGCTACCTCCCTTTATAGCATCGTACTCGCCCTCGGGTAAAGCGGAAAAATCCGAGCCACCCTGCGGCCTGCCCGCCCGGCTCGGCCGATCTCACTGTAGGATCACAGGCAATCGTTTTTCCCCGGCCGCCGCCGTTACCGATGCGTGCATCCCCTATGCGGAATTCTTCGTGCAACCCCATCCTCGGCCTTGGCTTAATCGCCGCCAGCGCGCTGGCGGCCTTGGCGTTCGCCGCCGCCATGCTTGCCGGCTGCGACAAGCCCGCCGGCGCTCCATCCCCCGCCGAGCAGCGCAAGATCTCGGCCATCGCCACGGTTTATCCCGTCGCCGAGCTCGTCGGCCGGGTGGGCGGTTCACGGGTGGATATCCACTGGTTCTCCGAAGGCCCGCTCCACCCGGCCGATATCGAGCAAACCCCCGATCTCAAGCAGCGCCTTAAAGACGCCCGCCTCCTCGTCACCAGCGGCCCATGGGATACCTGGGCCTCCATCGGCCTCAGCGCGGATGCCCGCAACCAGATGCTCATCGAGCCCGAACGCCTGCCCGCCTCCGCCGCCGCCGACCCCCGCGCTTATCTCTGGCTCGATCCCATGGTCATGAAACAGATCGTCGAATCCGCCCAGATTCACCTCACCGCCATCGACCCCGCCAGCGATCAAGATTTCCGCCGCAACGCCGCCGCCGCCCTGGCCGAAATCGCCGCCGTCGATGCGGAGATCACTAAAGCGCTGCCGGCGCGGAATTTCCGAAAGGTTTTGGTGGTCAGGCCGGTCTGGGCCGCCATGCTCAGCCGCTATGGATGGACGCAGATTGCGCCCGTCGATGGCCCGGAACAAAAACTCTCGGCCGACGATTTCAAAGCCCTCGCCGCCGCCGCGAAAAACAACGGCCTCAAAACCATCTACCTCGACGCCTCCACCCCCGTCGCCATCCGCCAGCAAATCGAAGAACGCACCGGCCTGCGCGCCCTCTCCCTCGATGCCACCGGCACCAGCGCCCCCGCCGGCCGAAGCACCTATATTCGACTCATGCGTTACAATCTGGAGCAACTGTTGACCCCATGATTTGATGTGCATTCAGAAAAGAGTTGTGTCCTTCTGAGTTGTTTCATTCTGAGTTGTGCCGTTCTGAGTTGTGTCATTTTGAGTTTTGTCATTCTGAGGGAGCTTGAGGCGACCGAAGAATCCAGCCAATACCACCAAGGCCCTCAAATCGCCCAGACGCCCTCGCAGAAAACTTTTCTCTGATTCAGCATCGCAGCGTGACAACCACCGCAACCGCCTTTCCATGCCCGATATCATCTCCCTCAACCACGTCGACTTCTCCTACGGCGATCAACCCGTGCTCAGCCACGTTACGCTCCAGGTGCAGGCCGGCTCAACCCTCGGCCTGATTGGCCCCAATGGCGGCGGCAAAACCACCCTCATGCGCCTGATGCTCGGCCAGTACCGCCCCACCCGCGGCTCGCTCACCATCGACTCCATGTCCCCCCGCCAGGCCGTCCGCAAAGGCAACATCATCGGCTACCTCCCGCAGCGCGCCCAGTTCGCCCGCAACTTCCCCCTCGATGTCCGCCAGGCCGTGCGACTCGGGCTCGTCGGCAAGACCGGCATGCTCCGCCCTTTCGCGAAGGACGATCTCGATTTCGTCGAGCAGCTCATCGACCGCATCGGCCTCACTGAATTCGCCAGCCAACCCGTCGGCACGCTCTCCGGCGGCCAGGCCCAGCGCGTCTTCATCGCCCGCGCCCTCGCCCCGCGCCCCAAAATCCTCCTCATGGATGAACCCACCACCGGCATCGACCGCTCCGGCCAGCAGCGCTTCATCGAATCGGTGCTGCAACTCAAGGAACAGCTCAAATTCACGCTCGTCTTCTGCAGCCACGACCTCCGCGCGGTATCGAGCATCTCCGACCGAGTCGCCTGCCTGAACCTCACGCTCCACTACCACGATGTTCCCCACCGCATGCCCGAAAAACTCGCGTATGAAATGTTCGCCTGCGACTTGGAAGCCATGGGAATCCAGGCCCCGCCGCATGGGTGCGGGTGTGGGGAGGAGCATGAGCCGGCCGATGCGCGTCTCGCGCCGCCTGCGCCTGTCACTGCCCCTCCATCATCATTAGTGCGGATTGTTCCGGATGCGGGCAAAAGCTAGAATTGCCGTCCGAAGTTTTGTGAAGGCCGAAATATGCCAGTCGAAGTCACCTATCCTCACGTTGAAAAACCCACGGGCCAACCCGCGCGGCTTTCGCGCATACCCCGCGTGCGCATCGCCATGCTCGTGATGGACTATCTCGCCCACGGCTGGTCCCCCGATGAAATGTGCCGCCAGCACACCTATCTCACGCCCGCCGAAGCCCATTCCGCGATGGGCTACTATTTCGACCACCAGGCCGAGATTGACGATGAAATTCGCGATGAATGGCAGCAGGCCCAAGCCAGCACCGCCACGTCCCTTCGCTCGCCCTTCCACGCGCGCATGCGCGCCAAAGGGATCCTCTAAATGCCCGTGCCACTCTACATGGATGTCCATGTTCCATGGGCAATCACCGAGCAATTAAGGCGGCGCGGGGTCGATGTGCTTACCGCGATCGAAGACAAGGCCGACACTCTCACTGACGAAAAGCTTCTCCAGCATGTGAATGGAAAAACGCAATCGAGCATCTGCCGCTTTAATCAACCGTGATCGAACTCTTCACCAACCCCGCCTACCGCCACGCCCTCGCCGCCGGCGCTGCCCTCGGGGTCGCCTGCGCGCTCCTCTCCGTCCTCGTCGTCCTGCGCCGCTGGGCCTTCATCGGCGAGGGCATCAGCCACGCCGGCTTCGGCGGCGTCGCCACAGCCTGGCTTCTCTCCCTGGCCATCCCCGCCATCGCCGGCGAAGGCTCGGCCTATTTCGTCGCCGTCCTCTTCTGCATGGCCATGGCCCTGGCGATCGGCTGGGTCAGCCGCCGCGAGCGCATCAACGCCGACGCCGCCATCGGCATCGTCCTGGTCGGCTCGCTCGCCTGGGGTTTCATCGCACTGCAAATCTACCAGCACGCCGGCAGCCCCAATGGCCCCGCCAGCGCCTGGGACAACTACCTCCTCGGCAATGTCCAGTACCTCTCCACCGCCGCCACCATCACCGCCATCTGCATCTCCGCCGCCGTCGTTCTCGTGCTGGTCCTGATGTCCAAGGAAATCCAGTTCTACTGCATGGACCCGGAACTGGCGGAGCTTTCCGGCGTGCGCGCGGGCTTCGTCCACTACGTCCTCATGCTCCTGCTGGCGATGGTGATCATCGTCGGCATGCGCCTGGCCGGATATCTGCTGGTGACCGCGCTCCTGGTACTCCCCGGCGCAACCGCACTGGCCCTCTCGCGCCGGCTCAAAGTCGTCCTCATCATCGCCACCGCCGCAGGCATCATCGGCACGATCGGCGGCCTGGCCGTCCGCGCCACCTGGACCTTCATCCCCAGCGGCCCGGCCATGGTCCTCATCCTCACCCTCCAGTTCATCCTCGCCTACGCGTGGAGCCTGCTCGCCGTGAAGTAAAACTCGCCGCAGAGGCACGGAGAATTCAAATTAGCCACGGATAAGCACAGATGGGCACAGATGAAGAAAAGAGTGGAGTTGTTCATTCGCCACCACCCCAAAAAGCAGAATAATCAAAATCGACCTCCCCTAAAATAAAACGCCTCATCTCTTTATCTATCTGTGCCCATCTGTGTTCATCTGTGGCTAACTCCTCTCTCCGTGTCTCTGTGGCGAATTTACTCTCCCCGGTATCGCAGCCCAATCCGGATGATCCCCCTGGTGCTGGAACTCGTGCATCCACAGTATCCGCTCCCCGCGCACCAGGAAGACTCCCGGCATCAGCCACGGGTCGCCCACCGGCGGGCCGAGGAAATGCCCCTTCACCAGCGCCCGGAACGTGCAGGCCCACACGCGCACGCCGAAGATCTGATTGGGCGTCCCCCGCCGCAGGCCCATGGCCGTGTAGATGGTCTTATCCGGATCGCAGATCACCCGCGCCTCCGCCCAGCGCGTCGCGAAAAAATCCCGCGCCTCGGCCGACCCGCTCTGGCACACGAAGAGCACGGGCGGATACGCCGGATCGGCCGCCGAGAGTTTCTTGAGCTGCTCGATCGTCTCCCGGCAAAATGGGCATCCGAAATGCCTGAGCAGCACCAGCAGCGTCGGCTCATCCCCAAGCTGATCGGCCAGCGTCCCCGGCCGAAGATTCGGCCCATCGACGGTCGCGTTGAAAATGTCGGAAGGTATGACCTGCATAATAAATTGATGCGACCTATCCAACACGATGAGCGTTTCGGAGCCGCCCGCAGGCCGCCCGTCAACAATGCCGTCATCCTGAGGAAGCTTCAGGCGACCGAAGGATCTACATGATGCGCCAAGGCCTGTCTGCTCTTGAGCGGGCCTCGAACTACCGGCCAGATGCTTCGCTGCGCTCAGCATGACACAATATCGAGCCTCGCAATGCTCCCGACAAATATTACGCCCCATCCTACTCGCCCGACGCCCGATTTTCTAAATGCGCGCCATTTCGGTTAAATACTCGTTAACCACAACCCACCCCATGACCACCACCCAGCAACTCCTCATCCTCCTCCCCATCTCCTACCTCCTCGGCGCGGTCCCTTATGGCCTGATCATCGGCCTCTCCAAAGGCGTCGATCCGCGCAAGGCCGGCAGCGGAAACATCGGCGCGACCAACATCGGCCGGCTCCTCGGAAAAAAGTTCGGCCTCATCGTCTTCGCGCTCGACATGCTCAAGGGCCTTGGCCCCACCCTCGCCGCCTCCCTCATCGTCGCCCGCGACATCAGCCCCGCCGACGCCGGCGTGCAGTTCCTCTGGCTGGCGACCGGATTCGCCTCGATCTTCGGCCACATGTTCAGCATCTTCATCAAGTTCAAAGGCGGCAAGGGCGTCGCCACCAGCGCGGGCGTGGTCCTGGGGATCTGGCCTTACTACACGCTGGCGGCCGCCATCGTGCTGGTCGCCTGGGCCATCACCTTCAAACTCACCCGCATCATCAGCCTCGCCTCGATGATCGCCGCCTGCCTCTTTCCGCCCGCTTATGTGTTGACCACGCTGGTCTTCAAGCAGGATCTCTTCGGCCCGCACTGGCCGCTGCTGGCGTTCTCCGTCCTGACCGCCCTGATGATCCTCTTCAAGCATCGCAGCAACATCGCCCGCCTCCGCGCCGGCACGGAACATCGCTTCGCAAGAAAGACCGATGCCCCGACCCCGGGCAAATAGGCCGCCCCGCCGGCAAATAGGCCGCCCCGCCGCTCCGGCATCTCGCTGCGCCGCCCATCCGCCGCCGCGCCATTCCGCCCTTTTCGCCGCATCAATTCCTCTCTATTTCCGCTCCAGGATATTGCACGACTGCGTATTGGGATCGTACACAATCTCCACCCGCCCGGCCGACAGCAGCGCCCGCACCTGCGCGATCTTGTCCGCGGCATCCGCCAGATCGGTTCCGTGGCGGGTGACGAACTCCTCGATCAGGTTGAGAAGCGTGTCGGGAGAGAGCGCATCGGGAGGGATGGGGATGGATTCTTCGATCGGAGCATCATCGGCGAGGGAGTCGGGCGGGTCATCGGGCGGGTCGTCGGACATACACCCGAGGATACGGGGATGCGGCGCGGGGGCAAGGGTTTGGGATCAGACGATGGGACAATGTGACAATGAGACAATGAGACAATGAGACGATGAGAATTGTGAGACGATGAGACTGTGGGCGCGCGGGCCTTGGTGAAGGCTATTGCTTTTTGCGTTTCTTGGAGCGTTTGCCGTGGGTGTCTTTTATTGTGAGGGAGACGGGGGCATCGGGCGAGCCGATGGTGGAGATGAGGATGGTGATATGGACGATCCCCAGGGGAACGGTGAGGGGCACGGCAAAGGTGATCCGCTGGGTGATGGGAGGGACGATGGCCGCGAAAGCGAAGAGGGCGAGGAGGTTGGAGGGCTGCGAGGGCGTGCCGCCCTGGGTAATGGTGACCGTGAAGGAGCAGTTGGTGCCCGGTGCCGGCGGGTTGGGGCAGAAGAACCCGACCAAACGATCATCGCGGATACGGGCGTCGAAGGAGATGAAGGTCATCATGATGGCCGCATTATTGCCAAGGTTGAGCGCGGGGGGAAATTATTCGTGGGTTGGTGACAGGGGAGGCGTTGGACAATGAGATGGGGAGACAACGAGACAATAGGACGGGGGGACGATGAGAAGTTAGAAGTTGGAAGCGAGAAGCGAGAAGAATACGCGCGGTGGCGTAGACATTCTTGTCTGCGGCGGGCGGGTGAGCGGGGTCATTCTTGACCCCCGAACCCGCCCGCATCGTCGTGACCCCGAAGATTTCAGCAGCGCAAAGCCCGCAGCGAGAAGAAAATGCGCCGTCGCGCGCAGGCAGGAACCATTTCCGCAAAACGTCAAACCTGAAAGACCAACTCATCGCATTTCTGTTCCCATTGTCCCATTGTCTCATTGTCTCATTGTCTGATTGTCTGATTGTCCCATTCCCTCCACCCAACCGCCTCACTGCCCCACAACCCCCGGCCAATCCCGCCACATCCACCGCATCGCATCCGGGAAAATCGCCGTCCCATGCCGACCGCTATGCACGCCTTCGCCGAAAACAAACTTGTGGTCGTATCCCTTCTCCTCCAGCGCCGCGTTCATCGCCTTATTCGCCTCCGGCCAGCTACCGAACTGGTTGACGATGTCGTTGGCCCCATCCTGCTGGAAGACTCGGATCGGCTTCTTGTCGGCCTTGCGCACCAGGTCCGGGTAGACGTTGCCGCCGCGGATATTGGTGAAGGACCCCACCGTCGTGAACACCTTGCGAAACGCATCGGGCCGCGTCCACGCCACCGTGAAGGCGCAGATCCCGCCCGAGGATGACCCGGCGATGCACCGCCCATCGGGGTTGTCGGTCAGCTTATATTCCTTGCTCACTTCCGGCATGATTTCTTCGAGGAGAAACTTGGTGTAGGCATCGCTGAGCGTGTCGTATTCCACGGAGCGATTGGAGCGGACATTGGGTTTGCCATCGGGCTTTTTCTCCGGCTCGCCGGGCTTGGCGGGGAAGTAGCCGGGCATGATGAAGATGCCGATGGTGACAGGCATCTGCTTCCTGGCGATGAGGTTGTCGAAGACGATCGGCGCGTTGTAAGGCGCGCCATCTTGGGAAACATAGACACAGGCCGGTGTTTTGCCATCGTACTGGGCCGGCACAAAGACGGAATAATCGTGAATCGTGCCGGGGAAGTTCTTGCTGTCCTTGAAAACGTGTTTGGTGATTTTGCCCTTGGGGACCCCATCCTGCACCTTGGAATCCGGCCCGGGGACGTACTGCTCATCGAGCTTTTTGGGGTCGGGCTTGGAGGGGTCGGCCGCGGCATGTTTTGGCGCGTCGGCCGCGCGGGCGAGAGGCGAGAGGAGGATGAGTGCGGCGGCGAGGAAGAGGCGATGGGGCATGTGGGGCTCCGTGTGAATGGGGACGATGATGATGTTATGGAGTATGGCGGAGGGAGGGGATTGTTGATGGGGATTTTGGGAGCGCGGAGAGGGGGATGCCGGTCCTCGCCATAAGCAGCGCAATGGCGGCGAATTCGTCGAACGCGAACCCACCACGCCAATCACGAATCGATGCCCCGGCCGAATGCGGCGTTGCTGGACGCGCTTCGCAAGCGAAGCGGCTAAAATCGGAATGTCGAACGACGGGGCTGCCGGCTCCCGCTCATGCTTCACACGCTCTGCCGCGCGCTGAAGCGCGCCTTACTCCACCGTCGTGTTCTGAAGATACGTCTCCAGGTCCTTGCGCTGTTGATCGATCGTCTTCTGCAGCGCCTGCAACTCGGCCTGGAGCTTCTCGATCTGGGTTTCCTGGTCGTTGAGCTTCTTCAAAAGCCGCGTGCCGTAATCGCTGGTGCGGTCCACCGTGCGGATGTTGTCGCGGATGCGGGTTTGCTCCTGGGTGATGTCGGTGATCTGCCGCCGGCGGTCATCCATCTGCCGCTGGGTATCCACCATGCCGCTGCGCATCGAGATCGCCTTGCCCAGCGCCTCGCGGACGTTCTGGGGGATGCGGTCGGTCTTGGAGTAATAATCGAGCGAGCCCAGGTCGGTATTGAGCAGCGCGATGGTCTGACCCTGCACATGCTCCTCGACCACTTCGACCGTCGCGGATTTCCCGGCCGCGATCGGCTCGCGGAAGCGGTAGATCGCATCGGTTTTCTCGGCGAACTTGGCCGGCTTGACCAGGTTCCAGCCGGGACGGAAGCCATGCTCGATGATGAGCGTCTTGTTGGCCTCGCCCTTGTTCTCTGCGGTGTACGAATGCGAATGCACCTGCTTGCGGGTCACTTCCAAAACACCCTTGACGATCTTGCCGGTCTGGATGGTGTCATCGTTTTTGGTCTTGGTTCCATCGACGAGCATCTGGAGGTCGATGCCATAAGAGATCAGCCGCTCCTGGCCCGGCGGAACGTTATCGATCTTGGCATCGCCGGCGTAGCTGGCCCCTTCGATGACCGTGATCGGCCCCTGGAGAAGATGCTTGCCGGTGGTGTTCTTGACGCGCGCGCCGTAGAGGGGATTGCGCGCCAGGACCGAGGGGTTGTAGATGGAGACTTTCTCGACTTCGATGTCGTCGGTGATGATCGGGATCATGGCCGAGCGCTGCCGGGGGAGGCTGACGTTGCCCACGGTGTATTGAAAGAGCTCGCCGACTTTGGCGGCCGACGCGACCGACTGCACCGAGCCGGAGAGATCGTTCATGCGCTTGTAGCGCTCGCCGTTTTGGGGCTTGCCATCGGCGAAGCCGAACCCCCCGGCCATCGCGCCCGGAGGCGCCATCGGCGTCTTGGCGGCTTCCTCCGGCCTGGCCTTGGACAACCCGGCGCGCAGGCGATTCTGTCCCTGCGCCTGCTGGAGCTCCTCCTTGCCTTCGGCCAGCATCTCGCGCTCGCGCATGCCGGCTTCGTAAGTCTGTGGCCGAAGGCTGGCATAAAGCTCGGGCTGCACCACGGGGCGCGGAACATAGAGCGGCTGGTACAAATCCTGGATAAAGCTGATCGGCCGCCCGCTCACCAGCGACAACTGCACGTTCGACCAGTCGTTGTCCGTTTGATTCTCCACAATCGCCCAGCCGAGAAGCTTGGGCTTATCGGCCTTCTCGCCCGCGCCTTTGTCGGCCGCGCCTTTCTTCTCAACATCCTCGTCCGCCTTGACAGCCCCCTGCCCGGGAATCACCAGCCGATAGCTCGTCTTCCAGATCGGCGTCTCCACGACATACCCGATCCGCACCTGCCGCTCTCCCTGCCCCGCGAAATTGATCGTCACCGGCTTCTTGTCCTGATCGCGGGCCTGCGCCAGCGCGGTCAGGGCTTTGGCGAGCTCTTCCTGGAGTTGCTTGTCCTCCAGCTCGATCTTCTTGGCATCGCCCAGTTCAACCGACCGGAGCGTGCCGCCACCGATCAGGTTCAGCACCCACACTTCAATGACCTTGTCAGTCCCCGCCGCTTTCTGCTTCTTCTCGACGCCGAGGATCGTGCCGCTAAGCGTTTCCCCGGCCGCGGTGACCACCTGCACCTTGGCCCCGCGAAGCTGGCCGAGCAATTCGGCCAATGATGGATCACCCGTGATATCCACCTGAAAACTCCGCAGCGTTTTCTCGATCGGGTCCTGCGAGGGATAGACGACGGTCGTCACTTTTCCGCCGCCCATATCCTGGAGCAGAAGCGATTTCAAAATGTCGTTGATCTGCTGGGTCTTGAAGCGCAGTTCAGTGGAAGTCGAGCCGGTCACCGCGCCGGCATGCTCGAAGTAGCCGACGCCGCTGGAGTAGAGCACGACGACCTTGACGGGGACATCCGCCTGCGCGGGTTTGTTGTCGGCCGCGGCGGGCTTGTCGGGAGTGACCTGGGCGTAGAGTGCGGTGGAAGAAAGGCAGACGGCCGAAACGGCGGCGGCGAGAAGGGCGCGGGCAAAGATCGGACGCATGATTGGCTCCTGTGGGCTTAAGAGGGCATTGCAGCGTATCCCTTCGACGCCGGAGGAGGCAAAAGGTTTCGGGTGGTTCGACATTCCGATGTCGAAAATTTTGGGCGGGGCGATGACAGGATTGGGGGGGGGCTGGGCCCTTGGCACGGGGACTCGACATCGGAATGTCGAGTTACGGTCGAGTTACGAGAGGAGGGAATCGGAATCGGCGCGCTTGATGGCGGGGATGGCCATTGATGCGGTCCCGGGCGATGCGATTACGGCCGGCGCGGCGGCGGGCGCAACCGCGGGCGTCGCGGGAATGCGAATGAGGAACTCCCCGACCGTGGCGACGGCGGCTTTGTTGCCCGAGGTGTCGGCGATCTGGTTGGACTGGATGCTGATGGTGTAGACGCCGTTGTCGGCCGCATCCCAGAGGTTGCCGGGGCCTTTGACCATATAGTTGACGGTGCGGGGCGTGCCGGGGGTCATGAAATCGGCGTTATAAAAATTGACGATGCGGGAATAGCCGCCCGGGCCGGAGATGATCAAGTCACCATCGCCGAAACTGGCCGGATCGACCGCGACATTATCCGCATAGGTGACGACAAAGTTGTAGTATTTGCCGCCGGCCGTCCGCAAAGGCTTGGCGCGGGTGAGCGTGGCGGTGGGGGCCTTCGTATCGGCCGGGGGAGGGGTGCCGGTGCCGCTGGGGATGAAATCGCGCTTGACGTTTTCAGAGCCAACCGAAACCGAGCCGTAACTGATCGGCGCGGTCAGAGCGCCGCCGGAGGCGGTGACCGTATAGGTGCCGGCCGACACGGGCAGGGAGTATCCGCCGGTGGACCAGGTGGTGGTTTTGTAGGTGGTGCCATCGCCCTTCTTGGCGGTGATGGTTACACCCGCCAGGCCTTCGCCGGGGGTGTAAAAATTATCCTTGGTCACCGAGTCCTTGTAGGCCACGCCCGTTAGAAAAACCCCCGAGCCGGATTTGGCGAAATCCTCGGTGATCATCTCGACGTTGTACGATCCGAATTGCCCGGCCACCTCGCCCGCGCCAATTTCGCGGAAGTTGGCGTTCATCAGGTTGGTGCGGTGGCCGCGATCGGCGATGCCGGCATCGACAAAAAGATCTTTGTGCAGCGTGGCGGTGAGCGATGTCCCGGCCGATCCGGAGCGATAGGCGATGTTCTCGCCCCAGGCCCAGGAGCCGCTGAAGACATACCCGGCCGATTTCATGCGGTCGCCGGGCGATGAGTTGCCCGCGCCGGAATGGCTGAAATTATCCGTGTCGATCATCCACTGCGAGTGACTGCGCGCGCCATCGGTGAGATTGGGGTTGATGGCCAGTGGCTGCTTGGCGGCGGTGGAGATGGTTCCGGCGGCGAGGCCCTCATTGAGATTGATGCCGTAGCGCGAGGCTTCAGCGGCGGGATTGGCCCGGCCGCGATTAATGAGTTCGACGAGGTATTGCTCGACGTTGGTGGGATAGACGGCCGAGAGGAGGCGGCGCGATTCGAGACGGTCACAGCATGGGAAACAGCGCGGGACAACAGGCATGCGATTCCTCGTAGGATCTCCCCCGAACCGTTATCGGCCGAAAAGCGGGGCTGATTTTAGCGAGTGAGCAGGGAAAATGGGGCGTGCCGGGGATGGGATTTGAGGGGAATTTTTCGAAAGAGAGGGTCCGAATAACGCGATTATGCGGATTCAAGGGCGGCGAGGTGCAATTGGGTGGAGTTGGGAAGCGGATTTGAGAATGTTCGACGTGGAACATTCCTACCGGAAAACTGCGCGTGGAAATCCGAATGATCGCAATTGTTGGACTGGCCAGCGGATACGAACACCCTGCTAACTGAGTCGATGGTGGCGATGGAGACCTTATTTCGAATCGCCGGTCCCGGTTGGCCCGGTTGGTGCTCCGGTGCCCACCGGCGTCGTCGCGGGCTTTGTCGCGGGGCCGGTTGCCGCCTGGGTTGCGCCCTTGCCATGGCCCTTATGTGTGGCGGCAGTTCCGCCCGGCGTCGCGGGTATTTCGGCTGTCGGCGCGGGCACGTCGGCCTTCTTCACTTTCGGCTGAGCCCGCGCCTCCGCCTTGGCCTTGCCTTCCAGCGCATCCACGCGTCTTTCCAGGCTCTTTGTATTCTTGTTGATCAGCGCCACCCACGTCAGCAGCCCGGCCGTGATGATCGAGAGGATCACACTCACCACGATCCAAGCCGATTTTTTCTCCGCAACTTCGCTCATCGGACAACTCCGGAAAGAAGACAGTAGTCGGTCGTGTCGAGCCTGTAGTGTAGCGGGGGAGATTGGAGAAGATAGAAGATGGAAGGTGGAAGGTGGGCGATAGAAGTTGGAAGTTGGAAGCGAGAAGGAAAAACGGGGGCGCGACCGTTCTTCGGAGATAGCCGAAAGACCTGACTGGTCGACTGAGGCCAGTCGCCATTTCGAATGGCCCTCAAACTTCGAAGCAAGATGCTTCGCAGGCTCAGCATGACACGCCGCGCAGCGCGTTTACTAATCACTTCTACGTTCTACCTCCGACCTTCCAACTTCCAACTTCCAACGTCCAACGTCCAACGTCCAAGGTCCAACGTCCAAGGTCCAAGGTCCAACGTCCAACTTCCAACTTCTAACTTCTACCTTCTCGCATCCCGCTTCTCGCTTCTCGCTTCTCCTCCCCCTATCATCCTCCCCATGGCCGCACCGGACTGCTACCAGCGAATCATCGATGCCCTTTCCGCCTGCCGCCGCGTGCTGGTGACGACTCATGTCAGGCCGGATGGCGATGCGCTGGGGTCTTCGGGGGCGATGGCGATGGCGCTGCGGCAGAAGGGCATTAAGGCCGAGGTGCTGCTGCTGAGTCATCTGCCGCGCAAGTACGCTTTCATCTTCCACGAGAATGAGATCTCCCATCACGATGCCGAAAAGGGCTGGCCGGCCAATTTGAATCTCGCGGATTTCGATGCGCTGCTGGTGGTGGATACGGGCACCTGGACGCAGCTCCCCGGGGTCAAGGAGCATGTCGATACTTTCGCCGGCAAGAAGATCGTCATCGATCATCATCTCACGCAGGAGAACTGGGCCGATCTCAAGTTGGTGGTCACGCAGGCGGCGGCGGCCGGGGAGATCGTCGCCGAGCTTCTCGAACAGTGGGATGGGATCGCGCTCAACCCGGCCATCGCATCGCTCTTATTTCTGGCCATCGCCAGCGACACCGGCTGGTTCCAGTTCTCCAATACCCGCCCCTACACCCTGCGCCTGGCCGCGCTGCTGATGGAGGCCGGTGTCGATACCGACCGCATGTACCAGATGATCTACCAGAACGAGCGTAAGGAGCGGGTGACGCTGCAAACACGGGCAATGCAGTCGTTGGAACTGCTGCTCGATGGCCGGCTGGCGATCATGCGGGTCGGCAAGAAGGATTTCGAGGAGACGGCCGCCGGCGTGCCCGATACTGAGAACCTCATCAACATCCCGCTGCAAATCGCGACGGTGGAAGTCTCCCTGCTCTTCACCGAACCCCGCGATTTCGGGCCCGTCCGCGTCAGCCTGCGCAGCAAAGGCCAGATCGACGTCGCCAAATTCGCCGAACAGTTCGGCGGCGGCGGGCATGCGCGGGCTTCGGGGCTGAAGGTCGATGGCACGTTGCAGGCGGTGCATGATCAGGTGATCGCGGCGATGACGCGGGCGATGGCGTGAGGGAAGGAGGCGGTGGGCAGTGGGCAGTGGGCAGTGGGCAGTGGGCAGTGGGCAGTGGGCGGTGGGCAGTAGGCGGTAGGCGGAGGAGACAATGAGACAATGAGACAATGAGACAATGAGACAATGAGACAATGAGACAATGAGACAATGAGACAATGGGGCAATGGGGCAATGGGGCAATGGGGCAATGGATGAATGGAGTGAATGGAGTGAATGGGCAAATATTGCAACAATCGGTTGGCACCACATGATGAGCAGATGATATGATCGAGCCATCATGCTCGACCACTCCGCCACTCACCGCGCGCCCGCCCCCTGCCTCCTTATGTTTTATGTTTTATGTTTTTTCCTGGCGCTCACCGCGCCCCCTGCACAATCCGCGCCACCGCCCCCCGATTTCTCCAAAGCTGACACTCTCATCACCGCCGCTGTCGAGGCCAACCAATGCCCGGGCGCGGTACTGGTCGTCGGCCGGTCTTCCGGAATCGTCTACGAAAAAGCCTACGGCTCGCGCGCCCTTCAGCCCGCCAAAGAGGCCATGACCACCGATACGATCTTCGACCTCGCCTCCCTCACCAAGCCCATCTCCACGGCCACCTCGATCCTCATCCTCATCGATCGCGGCCGGATCGATCCGAAGGAAAAGCTGATCAAATACATTCCCGAATTCGCGCCCAAGGGGAAAGATCAGATCACGGTCGAGCAGCTCCTCCTCCACCGCGCCGGCCTGCTCCCCGATAACTCCATCAAAGACTACGCCGACGGCCCTGCCAAAGCCTGGGAAAACATCTGCAATCTCCCCCTCCAATCCAAGCCCGGCGAGAAATTCGCCTACTCGGATGTGGGCTTCATCGTTCTGGGAAAACTCGTCGAGCGCATGGATGAGAAAAAAAGGCGGCTGGATCAATTCGCGGCCGAGGAAATCTTCACGCCCCTCGGCATGCCCACCACGCGCTATCTCCCCCCGGCCGAGTGGAAGCCGCGCGCCGCCCCCACCGAAAAACGCGCCGGCGAGTGGATTCGCGGCCAGGTCCACGACCCCCGCTCCTTCGCCCTCGATGGCGTCGCCGGCCACGCCGGCCTCTTCTCCACCGGCGCTGACCTCGCCCGCTACTGCCGCATGCTCCTCAACAAAGGCGAGCTAGACGGCCATCGCCTCTTCTCCGAAAAAACCTGGGACCTCATCGCCACCGGCAACACCCTCCCCGATGGCGGAACGCGCTCCTACGGCTTCGACGTTAAAACCGGCTACAGCCAACCCCTCGGCGACCGCTTCACGCCGCTGAAATCGTTCGGGCACACGGGTTTTACGGGGACGAGTTTCTGGGTGTCGCCGCCGGATGATGCGTTTGTGATTCTGCTGACCAATGCGGTGCATCCGGAGGGCAAGGGGAAAGTGCTGGCACTGCGACGGGCGGTTTCGACGGCGGTGGGGGAGGCGCTGCTGGGGCCGAAGAAATAATTCGAGAGGGAAGTCATGGCACCCGCGCGGGAAGTCACGGCACCCGCGCGGGAAGTCATTGTGCTCGTGGCCCACTACTCCTCTGGCATGATGGTCGCCTTCGCGCTGGATCCAGTTCTCCCCACCCGGTCCACCCCAAACACCCTCACCTCATCCACCCTCCCCCCCGGCCCCGGCACGATCCTGAGCCGCTTCACGCTCCCCGCATGCACCGAAAACTGCCAGCCGCTCGCCTGATGCGCCCAGACGCCCCACAGCCACGGCTCGGCCGCACCTGTGCTTCGCCACTCCACCCACACCGCGTTCCCCGCCTCCACCGCCCCCACCTCCGGCGCAGGGAGATCGGCCGGGCCCCGCGCCAGCCATGGCGAGGCCGGCACCAGCGCCCCTTCCCGATAGGGGCCGTCCTTCAGCACCTCATTGATCCCCCCGCGATCCTGCATTAGCGCCACCGCGCTGAAAAATACATTCCCGCTTGATGAGCCACTCGCCAACCCATCCGCGCGAGTTGACTCGATCTGGTTCACGACTTCCTCCACCGGCCACGGCGCTTTGCCTGTCTTCACCCACTGCAATGTATTGCCCGCCCACACATGCCGCCCCAGCGCATTCTGCTCGGCCCACCAATGCAGCAGCTTCGCATACGGCTGGCCTTTCGACTCGATCCGCCAGTACAGTTGCGGCGTGAGGTAATCGCACCATCCCTTCTCCAGCCACAGCTTCGCATCGGCGTACAATTTCTCATACGCATCCAGCCCGGCGACTCCCTTCGGATTCCCCGGCCGCCAGATTCCAAACGGGCTGATCCCGAACTTCACCTGGGGCCTGGTCCGCTTGATCCCCTGGTAAATCTCCCGGATCAGCAGATTGACATTCTCCCGCCGCCAATCCCCCAGCGCCAACTTTCCCCCGCCCGCTATATACCGCGCATAAGTGGGTTCATCCGGAAAACCCGCCCCCTTGAGATATTCCGCGTAAGGATAGAAGTAATCATCGAGATGAACCCCATCGATATCGTACCGCCGCACCACATCCAGGATCACGCCCACCGTGTACTTTCGCGTCAATTCCTCCCCCGGGTCCAGCCATTCCCACCCATTGAACTTCCGCACGATCTCCGGATGCGTATTGGAAATATGATTTGGCGCATCGGGCGATTTCGCCCCCTCATGCCGCGCCCGATACGGATTGAACCAGGCATGCAATTCGAGACCCCGCTGATGCGCCCCGCGCACCCACGCATAAAGCGGATCGTAATAAGGCGTCGGCGCGGCCCCCTGCCGACCGGTTAAATACTCCGACCACGGCTCGATGGGTGATGAATACAGCGCATCGCAGCTCGGCCGGACATGCAGAATCACCGCGTTCAAATTCAGCGCTGCCGCCCGATCCAGGATTCCATTCATCTCCGCGATCTGCGCCTCGGTCGATAAACCCGATTTCGATGGCCAGTCAATATTCGCCACCGCCGCCACCCAGACCGCCCGAAACTCCCGCGGCGGTGCCGGCGGCTCGGCAATCGCCCGCCCCTCGCGCCACGTCGATGAAGCGCAGCCGGCCACCATCAGCGCCATCGCAGCCACCACCACGTCCGCCAATATCGCGCGAAGGAATCTCGTCATATCCGCCGACTTTGCTCCATCCGGCGTCGCAATGCAATGCGAGAGGGACGAGGAGCAGGGCGCGGGGTATGCGAATGACTATCGACGGCGGCGGGCCAGGAGGGCGGGGAGG
>JBBRTW010000021.1:0-30986 GCA_038244055.1 Tepidisphaerales bacterium
ACAGGCGGATATCGGCGAATCGAAAAGGGTGCTGGGGTATCAGCCGGAATATGATTTGACTAAGGGAATTACGGCGTATCACGAGAGCGGCAAACTCGGAATCTCCGTCGGCGTGTGAGGCCTTCGATTTGGGTGCCATGCCCTGACGAGCCGCCAAAAGAGTCTCTTTCGCCCTCCCAGTCAATCGGCTCGTCTGGGCATGCCCCCGGTGAAGCGTATTCCATCACTTCTTACTATCGGATGCATCTTCCACAATCACCCGAAACTCCTGCCCCGCATACCCCTTCTCTGTGATGAGCACCATGACATGATCCTCCGCCTTCGGCTCGGCGATGCAGCCGCCGTTGCAGAACAGGCTTCCCAACAGAGTGACCTCGGCTGCAGGAGGATTCGGCTGCGCGCCTGCAACACTCGCGACCATCATGCACGACGTCAGCATCGCGATTCGAGCAATCGAAATGAACCACTGGAACATTGCAATTCCTCCGCCATGAAAGGATCCGGCCCCAATCAGCGTAAGCGCCTGACTCCCTCTCCCAAGCGGCGTCTTACTCCCTCTCCTGTACCCGGGAGAGGGCGGGGGTGACGGGTCCGCGCCAGTTCGCCGTAACGCGCCAATCCTACCAAACCATCAGCCAAACAATTCCATTCTTCTCCGCGCCCTCTGCGCCTCCGCGGTGAGAAATTTACACCCCCGCCTTCGCCCTCTCGATCAACCTCCCGATATCCGCCTTCCCCTCCGCCTCGATCACGCCCTCATCGATCATGAGCCTCCCCACCGGCTTGATCTCCGCGATCCGGTAATTGATCGGGATCATGATCTGCTCGACCACGCTGCGCAGCCCGCGCGCGCCGGAGCCGCGCTTGTGCGCCTTGCGGGCGATGGCGCGGATCGCTCCTTCGCTGAATTGCAGGTCGACTCCATCCATGTGGAACAGCTTCTGGCATTGCCGCACCAGCGCGTGCCTCGGCTTGAGCAAAATATCCACCAGTTGATCCTCCGACAGATGCTTGATCGTCACCACCACCGGCAGACGGCCGATGAACTCGGGAATCATGCCGAATTCATGCAGATCCTCCGGCGTCACCTGCTCCAGCAATTCATCCAGTGTCTGATCCGCCTTCCCATCGGCCCCGCTTTCCGCGCTAAAACCGATCTGCTTCCGCCCGAGACGCCGGCCGATGGTTTCGTTCAGCCCGACGAACGCCCCGCCGCAGATGAAGAGGATGTTCGATGTATTGATCTGGATGTACTGCTGCTCCGGATGTTTCCGCCCGCCCGCCTGCGGGACATTGGCGACCGTCCCTTCGAGAATCTTCAGCAGCGCCTGCTGCACGCCCTCGCCGCCGACATCGCGGGTGATCGAGACATTGCCCCGGCTGGCCGCGATTTTGTCGATTTCATCGATGTAGATGATCCCGCGCTCGGCCGCCTTGACGTTCCCATCGGCCTCCATGATCAGCCGCAGCAGGATCGATTCCACATCCTCGCCGACGTACCCCGCCTGCGTGAGGCTCGTCGCATCGCCGACCGCGAAGGGAACATTCAGCGTCCGCGCCAGGGTCTCGGCGATCAGTGTCTTGCCGCAGCCGGTTGGCCCGATCATGAGCACATTGCTCTTGGAAAGCTCCACCTCGCGGTACGGCCCATCATCCGGCCGGCTCACCGCCACCAGACGCTTGTAATGATTGACCACCGCCACCGCCATCGTCATCTTCGCCATCTCCTGGCCGATCACATAGCGGTCCAAATGCTCGACCAGCTCCTGCGGGCTGGGGACCTGAATCTCGTGGAGCTTGTCCTGGGCGCGCTTCTGCTCGGCCTGCACGACAGTCAGCCCCAGTTGCATGCACTGCCCGCAGACCAGATGCGCCTCGGTCTTGGGCGGCCGGGGGCACATTTCAATAAATGGCCCAACCACCCGCGCGGGTTGCCCGCATAGGTCGCAAACGTTCTGGCCGCCGGATTGTCCCGAATCATCGCTCATCAAAATCCTCAGTTATTTATTCGATCCAACATCATCCCCCGTGACACGAGCGTCCCGCTCGTGCGGAAACCTCTCTGAATCCAACACAACAATCCGCGACAAACATCGGCCGCACATTCAGCCATATCGCCCGGTTGCCGGGTCGGGATTCTATCCATTTTTCGACGCCATGTCAGTGCGTCCCCATTGCCCAATTTTCATACGTCCACCCGCCGATTCCTCACCGATTGGGCAACGATGCGCCCCTTTACCCCGAATTTTCCTTTCGGCCCGATTTGTTCTGGCTCTCTCGACGATGCCCGCGTTTGCTCCATCCAATCCCCCGCCTGCCGCGCCGCCATCGATCGCCGCATCAAGCAATTGAAGTAGCTCGACCGCCCCCTAGCTCGACATTCCGATGTCGAGTTCTTCATCGGCCCGCTGTGCTGCCTCGACATCGGAATGTCGAGCTAGCTACGCTAAAACCGAATCTGCTCCGCCAGCTCCGCCAACCGCCCGGCCGGCAGCTCCCCGATCAGGCAAATCCACCGCTCCTGCTTCTGCGTCATCACCATGTTCAGCTTGCCGGAGTTCTGGACGTGGTACATCTGCCCGCCGCGCGAAATCGTTTCGGATTGCGGCAACTTCATATCCGAGGCTTTGGCGACACTGATCGTCACCGCCGACCCCTCGATTTTCATCAGCACGCAGGCCACCTGTTTCCTGGCCAGAGATTTCATGCAGCAGGCCATCATGTGGTCGGGCATCGGCGATGCGCCCGAGGAGTGATCCGCCAGTGCCTTGTTCGCCGCCTCGATCGAATCGACCGCGCTTACCGCATTCTCCGCAATCAGATCGTAATGAACTTTCGCCATCTCCCCCGGCGAAGCCATCGCCGGGCCGGTGGAGGAGGTGATCAAAACCGCCACCACCGCCCCCAGCACCAGGAGCGCCGCCGCGACCGCGCGAAGCGGTTTGATCCTCAACCAGAACCCGTGCGAGCGCGTTTCCACCGCGCTGGACATCGATGATTTTTCCAGGCGTTTTCGCAATTCCGGAAGCGCCGCCATGAGCCGCCCCTCCAGCCGCGAGGTATCCACCGGCAGCGTCCGCAGCCGCGCCAACCGATCGGCCGTCGCCCGCTCCAGAGCCGACTCAGGATCGCCGGGGTCAAGTTTGGTTTGATTACTGTTCATATCAACCTCATCTCCCGCGCCAATGGCAACAGCGCCTCGCGCAGCATTCCCCGCCCGCGATGCGCCCGCGACTTGATCGTCCCCACCGGCACTTCCAGGATCTTCGCCGCATCAACATGTTCCATCTGCTCCACATCGACCAATAACAGCGTCAATCGAATCTCCTCCGGCAACCGGGCCAGTGCCTCGATCACCTGCTGATCCGAAAACGCGCTCAGCACCGATGCCGGATTCTCCCACGCCTCGTCCGTTCGCCTGGCCGAATCCGTCGTCGCCGACTTATCGGCCGGATCGAATTCCGCCGCATCCAGGCTGATTTCCTTCGGCCGGCTCGCGCTGGCGCGGATGCGGTCGATGCGCACATGGCGCAGGATCGTCATCAGCCAGGCCCTGGCATCCGATCCCTCCGCGAAGGAATCGATTCCACGAAACGCCTTGAGCATCGTTTCCTGCGCCAGATCCTCCGCCTCATTGGCATCGCGGCACAAAATCCGCGCGAGCCTCAGCACCGCCGCGAGCTGCGGCCAGATCAGACGGTGGAACTTGTCGGCGGCATCATCCAAATCCGGTGCATCCTTCCGAATGGCAATAATCGGCTCCCGCCGACTTCCATCGTTCTACCGTCTGTTAAGCAGAACGGAAAACCCGGGCTTCCGGGTTCAATGGCGCGTTAATGATCGCCTCAAAGCAGCGAGCGACCGCTCTATTCGCATGATGCGGGTGCGGCTGCGGGACCCGTTGAACTTATCGTGAACCCGCTCCAGTTGCGCATTCGTTTTGTCTTTCAATGGCGGCCTCGAATGGCCGCGGGAACCAAAAACCTTCAGGAGTCCATCATGCTTAAGATGATTCGCAATATCGCCATCCTCGCCCTCGTCGGTTCGGCCGCCCTGGTCGCGTCCGGCTGCGCCACCACCTTCAACGAGCCGGCCAAGCCCTACGCCCTCACCGGCAAAGACAACAATATCAAGCTCACCGAGGGAGAGCGCAAGGAACAACTCCGCTGGACCGATGACAAAGGCCACTATCGCGCCGATTTGCGCATGCAGCAGACGCGGCCGCTCCGCTATGTCCCGTGAGCCCTGTGCCGTCGACGCCACATTCCGACCCGCTCTCCGATCGTCCGCCCCGCGCATCGACGAGGCGGGCGATTGCGTTTTACGCCACCAAAAAAATCAGCCCGATTGAACCTGGATGGCTTTTGCCGCGTTTGAATGGATGACAACCGCCTTGGTAACCTTTAGATGGAGATACTCATGTTTTTTCGCACCCTGCTCAAGTCGGCTCTTCCCGCGCTGGCTCTCGTCGGTTCGGCCGCCCTGGCATCCTCCGGCTGCGCCACCGCCAGCGAACCGGCCAAGCCCATCGCCGCAATCGGCAAGGACGAGCCGGCCCCCAAGCCCGTCTATCCCCTGACAACCTGCGTCGTATCCGATGAAAAGCTCGGCGAGATGGGCAAGCCTGTCATCATCGACCACGAAGGCCGCGAAGTGCGTTTCTGCTGCTCCAAGTGCATCGCCGAGTTCAAGAAAGATCCCGCCAAATATCTCAAGAAAATCGATGATGCGGCAAAGAAGTAGGGGTGCCGCACACACACAACATGAATCATCGATAGCGCCGGGTGCGGAGCTGAAAGCGATGCCCCGGATTTTTGCCGCGCTGCGCGAACTCGCGCACCAGAACCGGATCCACTCGCGCTCGCGCGCCCAAGCCGCGCTCGGTTATCTTTTCCCCTCAACCGCATCCACCGCCGCCGGGCGCACCACGATCAGCACATCCACCGCCTCATCCATCGGATCGGAAGCGGGAAGCGCCAGGCTCGGCGCAGTTCTGGCCAAGTCGCGAAGGGCGCGATCGGCATCTCTCGCTTCGGCATTCTGCAACTGGGGCTTCTCAGCCGGGCGCTTCTCGGCTTCGAACTTGGCGGTTGGATTCACCGCAAGCGCAACTGCGGGCGTAGCGGGACGGGTCGTTGGCGTCGCCGCGCCGGTCGCCGCGAAACCTCCGGCGGCAATCCCCGGAGTCGGTGTTATTGCGGGCATTGGCGTGGGCACAGGTGCAGGCGGCGCGGTCGCCGCCGCCATGGGCGATGCGGCCGGGTCCGATGCCTTGGCCTTCGCCGGGGTCAATTCGTTGGGTTTCTCGGAAACACCCGCCACGGCGGGGGTATCCGCAATCGCATCGGCCGGTTTGGGCAGGGAGGCGGGAGCGGGCACGTTCGGTTTGGCGGCGGCGTAGGCACCCCGCTTGGCGGGGACGCCCATTTTCTCCATGCCCCGCTGCTCCGGGCCGGGACGATCGTGCCCCGCTTCATCCTGGCCGATCGCGGGTTGGCCTGCCGCGCCCTGCGCCCGCGCGCCTTCCGCCGTCGCGACCTCGCCGGATTCGGTCTGCCGACCCGCCGCCTGGTCCTTGTTGAGTGTCAGGGCGTCATCGGTCTTGTTCTTGAACACGCCATCGCTGTAGAAATGCGCTTGGCCGTTATCGAAATCGCGCACCTCCGCGCGCTGACCCTCCTGCCGCGAGAGCAGCGCCCCAAGCTGCAAAGCCTGCCGCCGGTTCATCCGCGCGATCAGCACGGGCTGGCCGCCCCCGTGATTGGCCGGCGCGTTGTAGCCGAACTCGCGAGCATTATCGCCCAGCGTCGTCTCCCGCGCAGGGGCCGCATCCTTGGCCTCCGGCTTGAACCCACGCCCGCCTCCCCCGCCGCCGCCGAAGCCCGCGCCGCCGCGCGGGTCGGCTTCAGTCTTTTTCATCTCTTCCTGGCCGCCCTTGCCCGCCCGCGCCTGCGCGAACGTATCGGGCCGGGGCGCATCCTGCGCTCTGCCTTCGTTCGCGCCCGATTCCTTAGCCACATTCCCGCCGGCCCGGGCATTCTCATCAATCGTCGCAGGCGCATTGATCGCCGCCTGCGCGTTCGTCGCCGCGGGGCCTTGCGCCGGCATGGCCGCCAGATTTCCTCCATCGCCCGTTTTGGCGGCGAGACTGAGCTCCGGCTGTGAGCGATTATCCGATTTGTCCGCGGAAGGAACCTGACGCTCGACCATGTCCTTTTCCTTGAGTCGCTCGGGCGCGGCCTCCTCGGCCGACATATAACTGATATTGTTCTCCCGGAAATATGCGGTGACCTGGCTGCTGGCGCTGGCGGTATTGGCCGCCGAAACCATCAGGTAGACCTTCGCATTCCCGGCCGCCGCGGCCGTCCCGCCATCGAGACTCAATTCCTTGCGCAGGCGATCGACCTCCGCCGCCGTGACCAGGGTTCGGCCATTCTGCCCATCGGTCGCCGCCTGCTTGACCCCCGCGATCGCAAAACCCTTGCCGGCAGTTCCTGACCCATCGGTGCGCCCAAAGGTCTTCGCATCCGCCACTCCGCCGGCGGTTCCAGCGCCTTTGACTCCGCCGCCCGAAAAGCGCTCATCATTGGCCGCGACCTTGTTGGCGCTGGCAGCCTCCCCGGCAAGATTGTCCTGCGAAAACTTTCGCGTCACATTGGCGCTGCGCCGAAGCTGGCTATCCATCGATTGCTCACCCGCCTTGGCCAGTTCAATTCCCTGGCCGGCCTGCGCGGTCCGCAGTTTCAAATCCCGATCCGCCCTCTTCAACGCCAGTGATTCGGAATCGCTCTCGGTGAGCTTTGAACTGATATTGTTCCCGTTGTTGGCCACCGTGCGCGAATCGTTCGGCAGGACGTAGGCCACCACGATCCCCAGCCCCGTCGCCAGGAGGATCACCGCCGCGACGGCCGCGAATTGCGGCCAGCGATTAACGCGGTAAATCACATCGGTATTCGCCTCAGACGCCGGATCGAGCAAAGCCGAGCGCTCGAGCTGCCCGCACAGCGCCTGGTTCAGTTCGAGGGGAACGGTGGCGCGGGGAAGCGAAGTCAGCAGATCGCGCTGCGCGAAAAGCTCGCGCATCAGCGATTTGTGCTGCGGATTGGCAGCCAGGTGCCGTTCGATATCGGCCCGCTCGGCATCGCTCAACTCGCCGTCGATATACGCGGCCAACTGGGCTTCGATTTTTTCCTTGTGGCTTTCCATCACTATTCTCATCGGCTTAGACGCTCGCGGACCCGAATAAGTTCGCGGTATGCGGGCGCCGGCCGATGCTTCCCGGTTAACACCCCGGCCACGGAAACTCCGTAACCGGCAGCCGATTGTCTTTATAGGGCGCGCGGATTCTCCAGAGGCGAGCAGGACGAACCTGCGCCAGGCGGCCTTCTAAACCAATGGAAGGAAGCCTCGCGCCGGAACCCGATCGGGCGTGGACACTCGGCTTGCCGTTAAAAATAGGCTTACCGTTTGGCCTTGCCGGTGGAGTCCGACAGGTACGGCCGCAACTCGTCCCGGAGCGCCAGACGCGCCCGGAACAATCGGCTTTTCAGCGTTCCCAGCGGAAGGCCCAGAACATCGGCCATCTGCTGGTAGTCAAAGCCCTCGACGTCGCGCATCACGAGTACGGCGCGATACTCGGCGTCGATACGGCCCATGGCGGCCAGAACCTGCGCGTGCAACTCACGCTTTTCCAGATCCTGCGGCGGGAGATCGGCTTCGCCATCGGTCAGGCGATCCGCCAGGCTCGAAGCCTGGTCATCGCCCGAATTGTGGCGGCCGTTCCCGTTCCGCGGCGGGGCATCCAGCGAGAAGACCCTGTGACGCTGGACTTTCCTCAAATGGCTGATCGCAAGGTTCATCCCGATGCGAAACAACCAGGTAAAGGGACTGGCGTCGCCGCGAAAGCTGCTGAGCTTCATCAGGCCCCGCGTAAACGCCTCCTGCGTCAGCTCGCGCGCCTCATCGAGGTCGCCGACCATCCGCAGCAGGCCGTTATACAAACGGTCCTGATAGGCGACGACCAATTGCCCGTAAGCGGCCCGGTCGCCGTTCTGGGCCTTGCGCAGCAGATCGATCTCGCGACGCGCCGCCGGGTTTAATGGCGATTCGCCGATGGGGTCGATCTTTGCTCCGCTCAGCCTCGACATGGGTTTGGACGCGCAAGGGGTTGGGAAGTTCCGTGAAATTCCTGGTTGTGCGTGCATCAGGCTTTTCAGGGCCGTTATCGGGGCTTTTACACGCCCGGTTGGGATCCCTGACCCAGGTGGAACCGTGCTCGGCCATCCATGACCGATAACCCGCGCGCCATCAATATGCCAGTGCGCCGCGCGACAGTCAACGTGACTTGGCCCAAACACGGAGTTTCTCGTTATTTATGACGATCGGGTGCGAATTTCCTTTGGACAAATCGGTTAATTCAAGGTTAGCGCCGAATTCGTCGCTGCCGATCCACCGCACTCCGGCGCTACGGGCGGAAACACATCTCCAGATTCAAAGACATGCGCCGAGTCCACCGAAGTTGCGGGCCGATCATCGTATTGGCATTGCTCCATCGTGTGGCCCAAGACCATCGCCAAGAGACAAAGGCACAAAGGCGCAAACAAGAGAAGACAGAAAAACTCCTGATTTGGCAGAACAATTCCATCCTCTTTTCTTTATTCTTCTTCTTTGCATCTTTGTACCTTTGCCTCTTCGCGATCATCTTCGCGCCAACAATCAAACAGCGTCCCGCGCGCAGGCGATGTCCGGATGATGCGCATCGTCCACTCCCATTTCAGCAAAATCGATCTGTCGAAGGTTCACCCAATCGCGGGCATGCCCGAAACATGGTTGTTATGATGCGGGGATGAAGCAATTTGCGACATCGCTCCTGCTGATCTGCCTCATCCAAGGCGATGTATTGGGCCAGCCCATTCCCCCCACACGCCCCAACATTCTGATCATCCTCCCCGATCAGTTGCGCGCCGCCGCCATGGACTGCATGGGCGATGCCGCCAAGCAATGACTCAAATGGTGTGCGAGAGATTCTTGGCGCTTGGCCGTGCCACCCAGCACCCTTTGATTTACGCCGCTTCGAGCAGCAGGCCGGTGCGCTGGCCCCAGCGGAGTTTTCGGTAGGCCTGAACGCTGACCAGGCCATTTTCGAGCATGGGGGCCAGGGCATCAGCCGCGGCATCCGCGTGATCGATCAGCAGACGGAGGCGCGGGGCGCGGTGGGCATCGATGGCCATCTGCGGGATCGCCATGCCGATGAGGGCGCGGTTTTCATTGAGCCAGCGGTAGGCCTGGGCGATGAGTTTGAGATCGGCCAGGCCTTTGCGGGCGACGGCGAGGAGGACCAAGCCGCGCTCGCGTGTGACGGCCAGGCGCGCCTCGGGGCACATCGGCGGGCGGATGGGGCATTCGAGCATCTGCCCGGCGGCGTGGGCGAGGATGGCGGAGACGATCGGGCCGGTGCCCTGGAGCTCGCCGGGGAGGTCGATGACTTCGGAAATGTCGGAGGCGGGGGAATCGTTCGCGGGCGCGGGGAGGGTGAAGCGGGCTTCGGTTGTGACATCGCGTTCGATGGAATCGCGGTCGATCGAATCGTTGAAGCCTGCCATGCGGACACTGGAGAAGGGCATGACGGTTTGGGAATCGGCGGAGGCGCCGGCCATCGGGGAGGCGGCGGGCGCTACGGTGGCGGAAGCATTAGTGGGCATTGAGACGGTGACGGCGGAACCGCTGATTGTGGGAGCGCTTGCGGACGCCGAAATAGCGGGAGGGATCGCGGGCGAGGCAGGCGCTGCGGAAGTTGGCATTGCACCCATCGCGATATAGTCATCAGCGAAAGCGGGCTGCTCCGGGCTCGATCCTTCTCCATTGGCCGATTCTTCTTCACTGCCGGCCTGATCGACGGCTTCTTCTTCAGCGCGGAGGGCGGCTTCGGCGGCCTGGGCTTTGACGCGGGCGAGGAATTCAGTCACCACGGTCCACGCGGCGCTGCCGGCGAGCTGGGATTTATCGTGATTGGCGCGGAAGTGGGCGACCAGATGCTCGGCCACGGCGCGGGTCGGGCGGACGGCCGGCTCGCTCTGCAATTCAATCCCCAAAAACTGGATGCAGACGCCGTTCAGCTTGCGGAAAATCTTGGCGGCCTGGGTCGGGCTGGCGGTTTCCATGAGGGCCAGGCTCAGGCGCGGCTGGCCGATGCTGGCGAGGCCTTTGAGCGTGCGGTAGCAGGAGACCACGCCATCGTGATCGGTGGTGGATAGCAGGGTCCAGTTCTCGACTTCCTTGAGGAGCGTGCGCGCCTCGGGGCTGCGCAGATTTGGAAGCACGAGCAGCCAGTGATCGAGATCGCAGGTGAGCTCTTCGAGGGCCTGGGTCATCTGCCGGGGGTCGAAATGCTCGACAATTTCAGGCGGCGCGGGGTCGGTGGCGTTGGGCTGGGTGGAGCGCTCGTAGCACATCAGGCGGCATTCGGACAGGTCCAACTCGATCACGCCGATGCGCTCGCCGTTGGCGGCCAGATGGCGGGCGTATTCGCGGACGCGCTCGGCGGCACTGCCGTTGAGATGCTGGGAAATCACCGCGCTGACGGCCGGGACTCGGATGGCGGCATCGGACTCGGCGGCGATGGAATGTCCCGACATCTCGGCGTATTCCTCGGGGGTGAGGTCCTCGGATTTGGCGGGTGCCGATGCCGCGTCGGCGACCTGGCGCGCGGACGGGGGCACGCGCACCGGGCGAGGCATGCCCTGGGTCTGCTTCTCGCGAATGCCGCTTAGAAAGAGATGACTGATCTCGCTCAGGGATTGAGGTTTTTTGGGATGATCGTTCATAGGAGTAGTCAGTAGCCAGTAGTCAGTAGTCAGTAGTAATTCCGGGCGTGGCAGTTTTGGGCAGGTGGTGCCGCTTGTCTGCTACTGGCTACTGACTACTGACTACTGACTTCTTCTATCAATCACGCCACTTCCACCACATTATTCAGCTCGCCGAACTGGTTGGTTTCGACGAAAGTGTTGTTCGGATCGGTCATCCACTTGCCATCGACGACCAGGCGGTAGCGGTAGCGGCCTTTGGCGAGCGGGAGGCGCATCTGCCAGCGGCCATCGGTGGAGCGGGTCATGGGGGTGGTGATCGGAGTCCAGTTGTTGAAATCGCCGGCGATGAGCACTTTCTGAGCCTCGGCGAACTTGACGGCGAAGATCACTTCATTGCCGATCTGGCGCACTCCGTAGAATTCTTCGATCTTCTGCTCGGTGGTCTTGGCGGGAATCGCCGGGGCGCGAGAGGGGGCGGCATGCTCGGGTTCGTTATCGAGCATTTCGAGTTCGCCGAAGGCCGCATCATCCACCTGGCGGCGGGAGAAGGCCAACGGCGAGGCGGTGGACTGGGCGAACTCGGCCAGCGCCGCGAAGCCCGGATTTTCCGCCACCGGCTGGACCATGGGCATCGGCCCGGTCGGCGGCTCGGCGCGGGCGGGAGCGGGGGTGGCAGGGGCGGGGGCGGTGGCGGGTTTGACGGTGCCGCGGCCGAACTGGTAGTTGGTCAGTTGGGCGAGCTGGCGGGCGCGCTGCACGAGCTCGGCGGGGCGGCTGAGGCGCTGATCGCTGATGGCCGGCTCGACCTCAACCGGGCGATGGCCCATGAGCTCGCGGGCGAGATTGACGAAATCCTTGTAGCCGCGGCTGCCCGGATCGTATTCGGTGATGGGCTGGCCGAAACTCGCGGCCTCTTTGAGCTTGGTGTTGAAGTTGACGACGCTCTCCATGAGATAGTCGCGGAAGCGGGCACGGAGCTCCTGGAGAACTTCGCGGGCGAGCTTGGTGCGGGTGTCGTAGAGGGTGGGGAGAACGCGGATGAGGATATCCTTGTTGCAGCGCTCCTTGAGGAGCTCGAGGGTCTCCATCATCTTGGTCAGGCCGTGCAGGCTGAAGAAGCCGGTTTCCACGGGGACCAGGACTTCATCGGAGGCGCGCAGCGCGTTGAAGGTGAGCAGGCCGACGCTGGGGGGGCAATCGATGACCACCCAGTCGTAGATGCCGCGCACGCCATCGAGGGCGCGGAGGAGGCGATCCTCGCGGCCGGGCCGACCGGCGAAAATCTGCTCGAAGGCGGAGAGCTTGATGTTGGCGGGGGCGAGATCGAAATCGCTGGCGATCTGCCAGGTGACTTCGGAAAGCTTGCAGGGCTTGCCATCCGAAGGCTCGATCAGCGCATCGTAAATGGTGCGCTCGATCTGGTCCTCGGGGACGGCGAGCCCGACGCCGCAATGGCCCTGGGGATCGAAATCCAGGAGGAGGGTTTTTTGACCCAGCCGCGCGAGGCAGGCGGCGAGGTTGATGCTGGTGGTTGTTTTTCCGCAACCGCCCTTTTGATTGATGACTGCGATGATCCGCATGGCGAACCTTCCTTGGCGTAGCCGCGGCGATGATTGGCCGCGGAATTCGGACGCCGGCGATCAATCCGTCGATCACCGGCCGCGATGGCGAAGGGGTTTTTGTGCCAAAGGCCCACTGCCCGGGGCGCTATTGCCCGCTTCCCAATACTGATATCGTCGGTGGGGGGATTGGAACTTTAGATTTATTGGACAGGAGGGGGGCCGGGTGGCATGGGTAAGGCTCTAAGGCCTTACCCGTGGGGCCTCCCTTTCGAGTGGCCGCCTCTTGTCACTGGCTGCTCGAAAACTTTCCTGAGCGATCCCCCGAGATGTATCATCCACTGTGATGTGAGGGTCTTTTCACCCTTGCCCTTTCCATGCGGAGCATTTCATGGAACTCGACGATGGCACAGTCCGCAAACTCCGTAAGACTTCGGACATCACCCACCACTCGCACGAGCTGACTTTCACGTGTTACCATCGCCTTCCATTGCTCTCAAGGGACCGGACGCGGCATTGGTTCGTCGACGCGCTCAATCGCACCTGCAAAGATCAAAACGTCGCGCCTTGGGCCTGGGTCATCATGCCCGAGCATGCTCACGTGTTGATTTTCCCGCGCAACCCCGAATCCGCCGGACGACAGACGCCCGTTGCCGACTTTCTCAAATCGGTCAAGCAATCGGTCGCCCGGCGCGCCACTGATTTTCTGCGACAGCACAATCCGGATTGGCTCGCCAATCTCCGCGTCGTCTGGCCAAATGGCCGCGTTGAGCATCGCTTCTGGCAACAGGGCGGGGGATACGACCGCGAGATGTTCAAGTGCAAGGCAATTTGGTCGGCGATCGAGTATCTGCACAACAACCCGGTGCGCAGAAAATTAGCGGCGCGCGCGGGCGATTGGGAGTGGTCCAGCGCGCGGGTCTATGCGGGCGATGGGCCTAGCAAGGCGACGATTGACTGGAAGGACCTGCCTCGAAATGGTTGAATCGTTTCGGCTGGTAGGCCCCACGGGTAAGGCCTTAGAGCCTTACCCATGCCACCCAAAATCTCACGCCGCCTCGGTCACCACGCGCATTACCGGCTGATTGGCGGGGTCCGGTTTATATTCGGCCACGGATTCCATCAGGGCATTGATCGCGCCTTCGCGCGGGCCATCCACGCAGGCTTGCAGGCGGGCGAGGGAGCGTTCGATCTGGGTCGCCGTCGCGGTGGCCAGCTCCCAGACGCGGATTTTGGCGTGGGTGGTGGGACGGGTGCGCTCGGTAGCGCCGGCCAGTTCTTCGAAGAGTTTTTCGCCGGGGCGCATGCCGGTGAACTCGATGGCGATGTCATCGTGCGGCTTTTTCCCGGCCAATCGGATCATCTCCTCCGCCAGATCGAAAATCCGCACGGGCTTGCCCATATCGAGGACGAAAATCTCCCCCCCCTGCCCGATCGCGCCGGCCTGCAAAACAAGCTGGCTGGCCTCGGGACTGGTCATGAAATAACGGCGCATGTCGGGGTGGGTCACGGTGATCGGCCCGCCGGCTGCGATCTGCTTCTGGAAGATCGGCACGACGCTGCCGGAGGAGCCCAGGACATTGCCGAAGCGGACGGCGACGAAGCGAGTGGTGGGTTGGGAGCTGCGCGTCAATTGTCCATGGTCCATGGCCAATGGTCCGTTGTCAGTGGTCCGTTGTCCGTTGCTGGTTGTTCGATGCCGATCGCCCCCGGCAACTGACAACGCACCACTGACAACGGACAACGGACCTTCTCGCTTCTCGCTTCTCACTTCTCGCTTCTGCCCGTTCAGCGTCTGGATATACAACTCCGCGAACCGCTTGGTGGCCCCCATGACACTGGTCGGGTTGACGGCTTTATCGGTTGACACCATGACGAAGGCGGCCGCGTTGCAGGCCAGGGCGGCATCGGCGACGGTTTTGGTGCCGAAGATATTGTTCTTGATGGCTTCGCCCGGGTTGATCTCCATCATCGGGACGTGCTTGTGGGCGGCGCAGTGGAAGATCACCTGCGGGCGCTCGCCGTTGAAAATGCGGGCGATGCGGGCCGGGTCGGTGATGTCGGCGATGTAGGGTGTGATGTCCGCGCCGAGCCAGCGCTGCCGCAGTTCGCGGTCGATCTCGAAGAGGGCGCACTCGGCCTGCTCGACCAGGATGAGCCGCTCGGGCAGAAATCGAAGGGTCTGCCGGCAGATTTCCGAGCCGATCGAGCCGCCGGCGCCGGTGACGAGGATGCGTTTGCCGGCCAGGAAACGCTGGGCTTCTGGGGTATCGAGGTTGATGGCCGGGCGGCGGAGGAGCTGCTCGATGGTAATGGGGGCGGGGGAGTTGAGAACGCCGGCCGGGCCGGCGGGCGCGGAGGGCGCTTGGACCGGCGCAGGGCCTTTCGCCCGGCTGACCAAAGCGCGCAAATTTTCCCTGCGTCCTCGTTTCATGGAGTGACCCGGTTCTGATATCGGCAGAAGGGTCGCGGGGGGTTCAAGGATTCTCGGACGTTGTCATGGTCGGCGCGCCTTGGCGTGCAGATCGCGGGCCAGTTCGGCGGCATAGGCGAAAGCAGCAAGCAAATCGTCTGCTTCAAGATCTTCAAAATCGGCCAGAATCTGGTCGAACGTCATGCCGCCGCTGAGAAGCTCAAAAATAGTCTCAACCGGATAGCGCAAACCGCGGATGCATGGCTTTCCATGGCAGATTTGCGGATCAACGGTAATTCTCGTTTGCAGAGCCGCGCGCGACATATGTCGCAATTCTACGAAGCGCTCGCATCATCGCCAAGTCGCGAGCTTCACCCCCTGCCTACCGCCTACTGCATACTGCCCTCTACGCACCTGGCACATAATTCTGCGCAATCGGCATCCGCCTCCCGAACCCAAACGCCCTGCTCGTCACTTTCAGCCCCGGGGCGGCCTGTCGGCGCTTGTATTCGCTGCGGTCGATCAGCTTGATGGTGCGGGTGACGATGGCGGGGTCAAAACCTTCGGCGATGATCTCGGCCGGGCCTTTTTCTTCTTCAATATAGCGGAAGAGAATGTCATCGAGCATCTCGTAGGGCGGTAGCGAATCCTGATCGGTCTGATTGGGCCGAAGCTCGGCGCTGGGGACTTTTTCGATCGAGCTCCAGGGGATGATTTCCTTCTTGAAGTGCTCGTTGATCCAGCGCGACAGAGCCCAGACGGTGGTCTTGGGGACATCGGAGATGACCGCCAGCCCGCCGCACATGTCGCCGTAAAGCGTGCAGTAGCCAGTGGCGATTTCGGATTTGTTGCCGGTAGTCAGCAGCAGATGATTGAAGCGGTTGGAGAAGGCCATGAGGATCGCGCCGCGAATGCGAGCCTGGAGGTTCTGGTCGGTGAGGTCGGCGGCGGGGGAGGGGTTCAGGGTTTGGGGTTCAGGATTCAGGGAATCGAAGAGCGGGTGGAGCGCGCCTTCGTAGGCGGCATGGAATGGCTCGATGGGGACAACGTGATAATTCGCGCCGAGATGGTGGGCAAGGGCGCGGGCATCGTTGAGGGAGTGATCGGACGAGAAGCGCGACGGCATGGCGATGCCGGTGACTTTATCGCCGCCGAGGGCGTGGGCGGCCAAGGTGCAGACGAGGGCGGAATCGATCCCGCCTGAGAGGCCGAGGACGACGGATTTGAAGTTGCATTTGCGGACGTAGTCTTTGAGGCCCAGCAGCAGGGCGTGGTAGATGGATTCGAGGTGAGTTGCGGGTTGCGAGTTCCGAGTTGCGAATTGTCCGTGGTCCGTGGTCAGTTGTTCGTTGTTAGTTGATGCAACTGACAACGGACCACGGACTACTGACCACTGACCGTCCCGCTTCTCGCTTATCAATTCTGCCTTCGCATCCATGTCCACAATCAGCAGGTCCTCTTCAAACGCTTTGGCCTGGGCGATCACCACTCCCATTTCATCCAGCACCATCGAATTACCGTCAAACACCAGTTCATCATTGCCGCCGACCTGGTTGACATAAATGAGCGGCTTGCCGAAGCGGCGGACCTGCTCGCCGAAGAGTTGGATGCGGAAATCGTGCTTGCCGACGACGAAGGGGGAGGCGGACGAATTGATGAGAATCTGCGCCCCGGCCGCGTTGAGGTCGGCGATGGGGTTCTGATGGTAGAGGCGGCGGGCGATGAGCTTTTCATCGTTCCAGAGGTCCTCGCAGATGGACAGGCCGGCGATTTGCGATGAGCCGTTTGCATCGCCGATGGTCACGAGGTTTTCAGTTTCATTCACCGGCCCGGGCTCGAAATAGCGGGTTTCGTCGAAGACGTCGTAGGTGGGCAGGAGGGTCTTGAAATGGCGGGAATGGATTTTGCCATCGCGCAGAAGGGCCACGGCGTTATGCAGCGGCCGGCCGATGGGGGCGGGGTTACGGTCGGCGTAGCCAACGATCACATCGATGCCCCGCACCTGCCGGGCGATGTCATACAGGGCGGCGAGGTTGTCGGCCACGAGCGAGGGCTTGAGAAGCAAATCCTTGGGCGGGTATCCGAGCAGCGATAGCTCAGGGAAGACGACCAGATCGGCCCAGCCGGCCTTAGCGCGGCTGATGAAATCGAGGTGTTTGCGAGTGTTGCCGGCGATGTCGCCGACAGTGGGATTGATTTGGGCCAGGGCGATGCGCATCGGCACATTGTAGAGGGGGCGCGCGGCGGCGGGAATGGGAGGGGGCCGGCCGAAGACGCAAACGGCAGCGCATCCGCCGACAAGAAGGCAGAGGGCGGCACGCGGGAACTCCCGATCAGCCTTGATTCACGGCCCGCGAACAATCGCCGCGCCCGCGGTCGTGACGGCAGTCGCCTGCCGGGTTATCCTGCCATTTCGCGTCCACGAAAAGTGCGTCTGATGCCAGGCGAGGATTCCCGTGCGCTGCGGGCCGCCCGCAAAGCGGTTGTTGCCTGCACGCGTGAAACAAGGAGATGTCGATGGTGCATCGAAATTGTGACTTGGCCGTGGGGCGGCGGTGGCCGGCGTGCGCGGTGATGTTGTGGCTGTTGTGCGTTCCGGCCGCCCGCGTTCATGCAGGCGAGTTAGCGCCGTTGCGGGATCGCCTGAAATCCTCGGCCTACAAGATCGCCTACGAATGCTACATCGACGGCAACTGGGAGATCTTCGTCTCCAATGCCGACGGTTCGGTGCCGGTCAATCTCACGAACACGCCGAAGGAGCACGAGCATTATCCGCAGGTTTCGCCGGATGGGACGAAGATTTGCCTCTCCATCGACCAGGGCGAAGGGCGCGAAACGGTGCGCAGCCTCTGGATAATGGATATCGATGGGAAGAACCGCAGGAAGCTCGTCGACAGCGCGCGCGAGCCGTTCTGGTCGCCCGATGGGAAGTTGATCGGTTTCCTGCCGCAGGAGTATCCCAAGTTCAATGTCGTCGATTACTCGACCAGGGGGATGAGTTTCTTCAACCTGGAAACGGGCAAGGTCGAGCCGCATCCCAACAGCGAGAAACTGCACCATCTCTACAACCCCAGCTTCGCGCGCAACGGCAAGTGGATCGCGGCGACGGTTCATGCGGGAATGGGCGTGAGCCATGCGATCCTGCTGATCGAGGCGCATGGCGACAAGATCATCAATCTCAAGATTCCCGGCTGCCGGCCTTGTTTATCGCCCGATGGCAAGCAGATTGCCTGGGGGGCAGGCGATTATGAGCTGGCGATCGCGCCGATCAGTCTCGATGCGGATACGCCGGCCGTCGGCCCGTGGCGGCTGCGGATCAAGGAGAAGGAGGCCAGCAAGCAGAAGATTTATCACATCGACTGGTCGCCCGACAGCCGGTTCGTGAGTTTCAGCCGCGGGCCCGATGGCGAGGGGGATCTTTCCAAAGCGGGGACTTTTCATTCGGCTTGCGAGATTGTCGGCGTGTATGCGCGGGACTGGAATATTTACGCGGTCTCGGCCGAGGGATCGGGCACGCTCGATCTGACCAAAACCGGCCCGGCGGACCTGGTGCAGATCACCACCAACGGGTCCAGCAACAAGGAGCCGGCGTGGTTCGCCCCCAAACCGGCCGGGAAGGAGTAGCGCGTGAGAATCAGAATCGAGCACATCGCGCTGCTTGCTTTGGCCGGATGGCTGGTTGGGTGCGACCGCGCGCCGGATAAGAGCAAGGGGGCCGCGACGATCGAGGTGGTGAGCAAATCGGGTGTGGAAATGGTCTATCTGCCGGGCGGCGAGTTCACGATGGGGAGCGACCAGGGGAGCGCGGATGAAGCGCCAGCGCACAAGGTGACGATCAGCGCGTTTCTCATCGACAAGCATGAAGTGATGCAGGAAATGTTCGCCAAGGCGCAGTTGCCGAATCCTTCGCACTGGCAGAATCCGAAGAAGCCGGTGGAGCGCATTCGCTGGCGCGATGCGAAAGTGTACTGCAACGAGCGCTCGATGCTGGAGGGGTTGAAGCCGTGTTACAACGAGAAGACGCCGGACCTGGATTGCGACTACTCGGCCAATGGCTACCGCCTGCCGACGGAGGCGGAGTGGGAATACGCCGCCCGCGCCGGCACGACGACGGCGTATGATTTCGGCCCGGCCGACAAACTGCGGCAGAACGCCTGGTTCGCGGACAACGCCGATCAGGAGACCCACGCGGCCGGGCAGAAGCCGGCCAATCGCTGGGGCCTGCACGATATGTACGGCAATGTCTCGGAGTGGTGCGAGGATGTTTACGATCCGGCGTATTACAAGAGCAGCCCGGCGGCCGATCCGCACGGCCCGCCCAGCCCCGGCGTGGATGTGAAGCGCGTGATGCGCGGCGGGAACTGGAAGGCCAGCGCGGAAATGTGCCGGGTATCGGCTCGCCAGGCCCAGCGCACGGGCAACACCGATGCGTGCTTCTACACGGATTTCTGCGGCTTCCGCTGTGTGCGGCGGGTGTCGGCCGATGAACTGGCGCAACTTCCACGGGCTAATAATTAGGCGGCATTGGCGCGATGCTCTTCCACACCTGGCCATTTCTGCTGTTCATGGGGGTTGTGCTGCCGGTCTACTTCGCGCTGCGCCGAACGAAGCTGTGGATTCCCTGGCTGATGGCGGCCTCGTATTTTTTCTATGGGTGGTGGAATCCGTGGTATCTGATTCTCGTGGTCTACTCGACAGCGCTGGACTATCTGCTGGTCACGCTGATGGACCATTGCCCGCGCGGCGGCGCGGGAGATTCCTCTGAAGCTGGCGCGGCCACCCCCACTGATGCATCGCCCGGAAGGATTCTTGCCTACGGCCGGGTGAAACCGACGTTGATGGATCGTTTGCTCCGCCTCCGGTTTGAGGATTCGGTACTTAAGGCGGCGTATCTCGTCTCCGGCGCGCTGGCGCTGGCGGTGATTGTCATCGCCTTCATCGGCCCTGAAACATTGCGGCCGGCGATGATCGCGCTGGCGGTGCTGGTATCCCTGATGGCGCTGGGCTCGGTGCTTGGCAGCCGCCGGGTCTGGCTGCTCATTAGCATATTCAACAACCTGGCCATCCTGCTGTTCTTCAAATACGCGAGATTTGTCGTGGAGAATCTCAACGGCGTTCTGGACTGGATGGGCGCTTCGGTGCAACTGGCCGACCCTTCCACGCTCATGCCCTATGGTTTTGAGTATGTGCTTCCGGTCGGGATTTCCTTCTTCACGTTCCAGTCGATGAGTTACACGATCGACTTTTATCTCGGCAAGGTCGGCCGGGAGCGGAACTTTCTGCGCTTCGCCACGTTCGTCTGCTTCTTCCCGCAGCTCATGGCCGGGCCGATCGAGCGGGCGAAACATCTGCTGCCGCAGTTTCAATCGCCGCCGCCGTTTCGCCTGCGGAATCTCACGGACGGTCTGTCGTTGTTTCTGGTGGGATTGTTCAAGAAACTGGCGCTGGCGAATTATCTCTCGCTTTACGTCGAGCGCATTTATGAGAACCCCCGGGCCTACGGCGCGCCGGCGCTGATCCTGGCGACATTCGCCTTCGCATGGCAGATCTTCTTTGACTTCAGCGGTTATACGGATATGGCCCGGGGCGTGGCCAAGATGATGGGCTTCAATCTCATCCTCAACTTCAACAACCCCTACCTCGCCACCGGCCTGGGTGAATTCTGGTCGCGCTGGCACATCAGCCTCTCAACCTGGTTCCGCGATTACGTCTACATTCCCCTGGGCGGCAACCGCCGCGGAACGCTGGCGACCTATCGCAATCTCTTCATCACCTTCCTCATCTCTGGAATCTGGCATGGGGCCAACTGGACGTTTGCGATCTGGGGCATCCTCCATGCGGTCGGGGTCATGCTCACGCGCGAGTTGGAGCGCTCGGCCGCCTACCGCGAGCGCGTTCCGCGGGTCGTGAAACAGGCCGGCGTTTTCGCGTACGTCTGCTTCGCGTGGATTTTTTTCCGCGCGGCTTCGCTGTCGGATGCGATGCTGATCGTCCGCCGAATCTTCTCGGCCGGGTGGGAGAATCCGCAGATCCCGGCCATGATGCTGGCGCTGGTCGGGCTGATCTGGATCTACGAATTCCTCTTCGAATCCCGCCTGCGCGGGCTGCTGGCATATGGCGCGGTGCGGGTGAGCCTGGCGGTTTTCATGGTGCTTTACCTGTGCGTGTGCGCTTCCGGCGGAGGCGCGTTTATCTACTTCCAGTTCTGATATGAGCCAACCCGCCATCGACAACCTCGCCGCCGCATCACCGGGCACTCCCGCCGCGCCGGCCGGCGAGCCGCCGTTTGGCATGACCGAGATGCGCCTGACCGCGCGGCAATGGCTCATCACGGCGGCGATCGTGGCGGTGATACTTCTGTTGACGCCGCGCTTCTGGAAAAAGGTCGAGCGTTTCGACACCGGCCCGGATTACCGCATCCCCTACGCCCTGAGCAAAGATTACTGGCTCTACCAGCGGCGGCTCGAGCAGATCGACGATCCAGCGCGGGTCATCGTCATCGGCGATTCGGTGGTCTGGGGCGAATATGTCGAGCCGACGGGGACGCTCTCGCATTTCCTGAATCGCGAAGTTGGCCGGGCCGATGCATTCGCCAACTGCGGCGTGAATGGGCTTTTCCCGCTGGCGCTCGAAGGCCTGGTGGAGAACTACGCCGGCTCTTTGCGCCATCGCAAGATCATCCTCCACTGCAACGTCCTCTGGATGACCAGCCCCAAGGCCGACCTGCGCATCGAGAAGGAAGAGAGCTTCAACCATTCGCGCCTGGTGCCGCAGTTCACCCCGCGCATCCCCTGCTACCGCGCCGATGCCTCGGAGCGGCTCAGCGCGATCATCGAACGCCATGTCGATTTCTACGCATGGACCGGCCATCTCCAGAACACCTATTTCGATCAGCGGAGCATCCCCGCCTGGACTCTTAAAGATGATGGCGGCAGCCCGCCGCAGCGCCCCAATGCCTGGCGCAATCCACTGGGGCAGATCACGCTGGTGGTCCCCGGCGAAGCTTCGGATGACCCCCTGCGCGGCCCGCGCAGCCCGCGGCATAGGCCGTGGAATGAGGGCGGAGCCGAGCCGGCGCGGTTTGACTGGGTGCCTCTCGATGATTCGCTGCAATGGCGGGCCTTCCAGCGCGCGGTGGGTGATTTGCGCGGGCGCGGCAATGAGGTGATGGTCGTGGTCGGACCGTTTAACGAGCACATGATCGCCCCGCAGCAGCGGCCGACCTATCGCAACATGCGCCAGGGAATCGCCGACTGGCTGGCGCGGGAGAAGATCGCCCATGTCCTGCCCGAAACCCTTCCGGCGAGCCTCTACGCCGATGCCAGCCATCCCCTGACCGATGGCTATGAACTGCTGGCCAAGGGCATCGCGCGGGATGCGCGATTCCGGAAGTGGATGAATGGCAACAGCGCGGCGGGGCCACGGTAGCATCGGAGGAAACCAACCATGCGAAGATCCGCCTCATTTTTCTTCTCGATGATGTTGTGCGCCATCGCCGGCGCGGCGGACAACGCGCCTGGGCCGAAGAGTCGCCCTGTAGAGCAAACGATCATTTTCTCCAGCAATCGCGGCGGCTCCTGGGCGATCTGGGCGATCCAGCCCGATGGCGCGCAGATGCGCCAGCTCAGCAAACCCGCGGCCGAGGAGCAGGATGTTGACCCGGCCTTCAATCCCGATGGCTCGGCCATTCTCTTCACCTCCACGCGCGGCGGATCGGCCGGGCTCTGGCAGATGGCCCGCGATGGGAGCGAGGCCAAGCGCATTTGCGATGGCGATCAGGGCGGCTGGTCGCCCGATGGAAAGCAGATCGTCTTCCGGCGCGGCGGAAAGCTCTACACGCGCGAGCTATCGTCCGGCGCGGAAAAACTCATCAGCCCGAAAGACTGGGACAAATGCTCGGGGCCATCGTGGAGCCCCGATGGCGAGAAGATCGCCTTCGCGCTCCTGGGCGCGGAGAATGCCAACGCGGTCTACCTCATCCCGGCCGGCGGCGGCGCTCCCACCAAGGTCTACGACAAACAAGGTGCCTGCCAGCCGCGTTGGTCGCCGAGCGGCAAAAGCCTGATCTACGAGACCGAGACCCACCTCTGCAGCATCAACCCCGATGGAACCAAGAATCGCCTCATCACCTACTACGGCGGCGTGCAGCGCTTCGCCCGCTTCAGCCCCGATGGCACGCGCCTGGTGTTCTGCCAGGCGGCCGCGCCCCAGGGACCGTGGGAATTGTACACCGTGCCCGCGGCCGGCGGCGCGGCCGTCAAGCTGACCGATGGCGGGTCGGATATGTATCCCGATTGGAAATAATCGGCCAATCGCCGTGGAACGCGCCCACCTTCAGGGAGTTATCGAGTGTCCCTTCGCGACTCGCTGTTTCTCGCCCTCGCCGCCTGGCTGCTGCAAGCGCTGATCCCGCCGGTTGCATTCGCTCAAGCTGCCGCCGCTGATGCATCTCTCCCGCCTTTTACTGGTCTTTTCGATACCGGCTCAACTTCCGCATCGCCGCTGGCGGCCGAAATAGTTGATGGGAAGAAAGGCTGGGCAGCGGTTCCTGAAGACAATGTCAGCCGCGCCTTCACGGGCGATGCGGTGATTCAGAACGACCGGGCAGCGCTGGTGCTTCGGCGCAATGCCGCGAGTGTTGAGCTTTACTCCCGTGCTTCCGGTTTCAAACAGCGCGCGGCGCTGCTTCCACTGGGAGCTGACGGCGAGGGCGTTCTCTCATCGCTCAAGATCATCGAGAATTCCCAGGCCGCCGTGATGCTTGAAGCCGCTTTCAAGTCCAAGTCCGGCGCGAGCGCCACGTTTCAATTCCGTCTGACCGCCGGCGAATCGCTCCTCGATGTGCGCGGGGCGGCCGGCGCGCAGCGGATTCGCGTTTGCGATCAGTCGCGTTATGTGGTCGTCCCGGATTTCTTCGCCGATGACCTGGTGATTGATCCCGAAGTGATCGATAGCCCGCGCATCGGCCTACCCGCTGAAAACTTGCTCCTGGGCCTTGCCGACAATGGCGCGGCGATCATCGCCTGTATCTGGCCGTCCTCGCGCCAAAACGCGGACCTCCTGCTGACCGGCGCGGGTGCAGCCGGGGCCGGCCGCGCGATCGCCGGTTACGAGATCGATCTTCCCTCCGCCGGCCGACTGTGGATCGCGGTAATGGAAGGCCCGGGCATCTGGCATGCGCACCGCATGACCGATCAAAAGGCCGGCGCGGAACTAGCCCTCGACTGGACTGCTCCCTCCCCGGCCCGATGGCGGGCCAGTTTCGCCGCCGCGGATGGAATGGCCCGCTCGTTCTATTTCGCCGATGCCGAAAAAACCCCGGCCGGCGAATCCTCCAAATCCGCCGGCCCATGCAGCTTCTCCATGAACCGCGCCCTCATCCGCCCCGGCGACCTCAAGTCCATTTCCCCATCCCGCCTGGTCGTGGTCTATCCGATGGAGCGCACGCGCACGACGCCACTGAACGTTTTCTGCCTCGTCGACATCATGCGGAGCGCGCTGGGCGTCGGCCCGTGCCAGTATGTGCTCGATGCGGAAAAGCTCGGTAACGGCGAAACCCTCACGCCTGAGCAGGTCACCCATTGGATCGAGAAGCAATTCGAGAAGAAGCCTTCCAAGCGCGATGTGGATGCGATCGGCGAGCAACTCAGCCGGATGACTCTCCAGGTGAAACGCACCGATGCCCGGATTGGCCAGTACGCCGAGTTTGCTCGGGAAATTCGCAAAACATGTTCTGATCCCGCGAATTCCTCGGCAAATCCAGCCGCCGCCGCCCGCTTCATCGCCCTCGCCGATCTCATGGCCACTCCGCCAACCGCCGAGGCCCCCGCCGTCGAGAAGCCGGCCGCCGACATCGCCGCGATGGCCGATCGCGATGATGCCCAGGCGAAATGTCAGGCGTCGCTGGCCGCCATCCGTGCGGCCGGCGCTGCCCAGGATTACACTCTTGCCCGTCTGCGGATGGCCGCGCGGCGTCTGAAGCAGGAGGCGCGAACACTGGCCGGGGCGGATCCGAAGGCGGCCGGGCTGGCATCGCGGATTCAGCAGCAGGCCGAACGAATGCTCGTGCAGAAATAGCGCATCGCGCTGGCCCATTACCAAGGAGCCGCAATATGTCTCTCCGATCATGTCCACCCATCGCCCTGTTATCGCTCGTGGTCCTCTGCGGCAGCGCGGGCTCGTTAACGGCGCAGGCCGCCGATGACAAGGCTCCCACAAATCTGCTGGCCAATCCGACCTTCTCCCTTGGCCGGCAATTCTGGGATCTGGGCAAGGGCGGCAAGACGGCCGCGACACTGGATGTGAATGGCGATGATGCGCCCCCCGGCGGGCAGGCCGCGCTGATCAGTATCAGCGCCATCGATTCGTGGGGCGTGCAGTTCGGGCAGAACATCGAGGGTGGAAAGGCCGGCAAAACTTACACCTTCGCGGTGCTGGCCCGCAGCGCCGGCGATCCGGTCAAGGTCAGCCTCCAGATCGAGCGTCGCGCCGATCCGTACGATCGCGCCGCCCGCTCGGAAGATGTCACTCTCACCAAAGACAAGTGGACGGAAGTGCGCACAACATTCAAGGTCGCCAAACCATTCAAGGAAGGATGGTTCGCCTACCTGAGCTGCACGCAGGCGAACGCGAAATTCCGCGCCACCCTGTTCCGCCTCTACGAAGGGGAGTACGTTCCCTGGCAGGAGCAGAGCCGCCATGATGCGGCGCTGGCGGGCGTTTCGATCTTCGATACCACCACGCCCTCCAAGGAACCGCTAACCGGCGAGGCGCTGGCCAAGCGCGATGGCTGGAAGCAGTTGCCCGAGGATGCCACCGATCACGCCTTCAAGGGCGACCTGGTCCTGATGAACAACCGCATTGCCCTGGTTCTGCGATCTGGTGGCGTCGGCGCTGAACTCTACTCCATCGAATCGCAGGGCATCACCAAGCGCTCGACCCTGCGCCCCGCCTCGGCCGATGCGCTTGCCCTTTCCGGCGTGAAAATCATCGAGAACAATCCCGGCGGCGCTTCGGTGCAGGCCAGTTTCAAGGGCGTCGATGGCAAGACTCTCACCATGACCTACGAGCTCAAAATGGGGCAGGTTTTCGTGCAGGTCACCGGCGGCGAATCGGTGCATGCCGTGCGCGTGGAAGCGCCCTGCCGGTTCGCGGTCATGCCCGATTTCTTCGCCGATGACATCGTCGTCGATGCCCGCACGCTTCCCCTGGCCAAGGCCGAGTTGCCCAGCGACAGCTTCATCCTCAACCTGCTCGATGGCGGCGATGCGGTGGTGATGTCCGTCTGGAATAATCGCCGCGATGAGGTCGCCGTCGCGCTGTCGGGAAAAGAGGCTGGCCGCCGGATCGATGCCACCGACATCCCCTGCGGCGGCAAGGACAAGGCCTGGATCGCCGTGCTGAGCGCGCCCGGAATCTGGCACGCGCGCGATATCGCGGCCGGCGATGCCGGCAAGATCGTTGCGCTCGACTGGAAACCGCCGATGCCCGCGATGTGGCGCGTCGACATGCAGCGCGAGGAACATTTCTCCGATAGCTGGGAAATGCTGCTCCAGCGCCCCTCCGGCGATTTCACCAAGCCGCGTCTGGTCGGCTCGGCCGAGACCCTCGGCGCGGATCGCAAGCGATGGACCACCGTGCTGGGCACATTCGCCTACCCCTGCTGGATCGCCAAGGATGGCCAGGCCATGATCCAGCCGCTCAAGTCCAAAGCCCATTTCGCCGGCCCGGCCGTAATCTATCCCCTGGGCCGCGCCTCCAACACGCCGCTCGATGCGTTCACGGTGGTCGATATCGTCCGCGCCACGCTGGGCGTCGGCCCTTGCGAATACATCCTCGATCTCGAAGGCCAGCAGAGCCAGTACAAGGGCCGCGCCACCTGCGCCAACCGCGACACGCTCAATCCCATCTACGAAAAGCGCCAGCAGAAGGAGCGCAAGGCCGAGGTCGAAACCTCGCTGGCCGAGGTCATCGTTTTCATCCGCCACATCCGCTCGCGGATCGAAATCTACAATACCTTCGGCCAGGACATCCTCTCCTACCTCGCCGAGCAGAAGCGCGCCCACCCGGAGCTGGCGCAACCGCTCGCCGAACTCGAAACGCTGGCCCACTCCATCGATGCGCGCATCGCCGCCCGCAGGGTGAAGATCAAGACGCCCGATGAGGCGGCCGCCATGATCGATGCGTTCAAGAAAGACGGCCTGGACGACACCAGCGCCGGCGCGTTCGAAAAATGCCGCAAGTTCACCGCCTCCATCGTCGAGATCGGCGACAACCAGGATGAACTGGCGGGCGAATGCCGCCTGGCGGTGAAGATCCTGCGCCAGCGCGCCGGGCTGGCGCTGGCGGCCGATCCGCGCCTTACCGATGTCGTCCGCGAAATCCGCGAGCGCAGCCAGAAGGTCCTCCGCAATCCGGCCGGACACGAGGGAGCGAGGCACTGAGATGTTAAAGAGTTCCATCCGCAGCGCCCAATCCGTCGCGCCGGCTCGATTGCTTCTCGACCGCTCCCGAATCATCGGCGCGATGTTCCCCGGTGCGCCGATCGCTTGCGCACTATTCATCGGAGTTCTCATCGTCGCCGGCTGCCGGAAGAAGGATGTCCCCCCCACACCGGCCGCCATCCAGACCATCACCACCTCCACCGGCATCGAAATGGTCCGGATTCCCGGCGGCTCTTTCATCATGGGCAGCGACAGCGGCGATGATGATGAGAAGCCCGCCCACAGCGTCACCGTCTCCGGCTTCTACATGGACCGCTTCGAAGTCACGCAGAAATCATTCGAGCGACTCATGGGCACCAACCCTTCGAAATTCAAGGACCCCGCCAATCCCGTCGAGCGCATCAGTTGGTCGGCCGCGATCAAGTATTGCAACATGCGCTCGGCCAAGGAAAATTTCGCGCCCTGCTACAATCTCCAGACGCTCGAATGCAATTTCGCGGCCGATGGCTACCGCCTCCCCACCGAGGCCGAATGGGAATACGCCTGCCGCGCCGGCTCGACCGCCGCCTATTCCTACGGCGACAATCCCGCCGATCTGCCCGCCGCCGCATGGCTCAAATCCAACGCCGAGCAGACCACCCATGCCGTCGGCCAGAAGCAGCCCAACCGCTGGGGCCTCCACGACATGCACGGCAACGTCGCCGAGTGGTGCAACGACCGCTACGCCGAAAAACAGTACGCCCAAAGCAACGGCGATAACCCGCACGGCCCCGCCACCGGCGATGAGCGCATCCTTCGCGGCGGAAGCTGGCGCACCGGCCCGCAGCGCTGCCGATCCTCCGCCCGCGCCGCCGAAACCCCCGGCCTGGCCGATGTCTGCTTCGGCTACGAAGCCTACGGCTTCCGCTGCGTCCGATCGGCACGGTAACGCGGCGACGTCAGTCGTCCGATATTGAGTTACAGTCCAATGGCGGCTCGCGCGCCTTGCCAGTTCGCGGCCGCGACGGTTCAATCGGGACATGGGCAAGAGGATCGCCATCGGCGCGTTCGTGGGGTTGATCTCTTTCATCGGCATAATGCGGGCCGAGGACTCGCCGCAATGGCTGGGCGAGCGGCGGGATGGGGTCTACCGCGAGGCGGGCATCGTGCCAGCGATCCCGAAGGAGGGATTGAAACTCCGCTGGAAAACGCCGGTCGGCGCGGGCTATGCCGGGCCGGCGATTTCGGGGGGAAGGGTCTTCCTGATGGATCGGGTCATCAAGGAGGGCGCGACGACACCGGCCGGCCCGGGCAAGCGGCGCACGCTTCCCGGGGCCGAGCGCGTGCTTTGCCTGAATGAAAAGGATGGGCGGCCGCTCTGGACGATCGAGTATGACTGCCCGTACACCGTCGCCTACCCCGCCGGCCCGCGCTGCACGCCGGCGGTGGATGCGATCGCCGGACGCATCTACGCGCTGGGCACCGAGGGGGATCTCCACTGTCTCGATACCGCGACCGGCAAAATCATCTGGCATCGCAAGCTGGAAGGGCCGACGCCGATCTGGGGATTCGCCGGCCATCCGCTGATCGAGGGAGACAAAGTCATCGTCACCGGCTCGGGCAAGGACGGCGTCATCGTCGCCTTCGACAAATCCACCGGCCGGCCCGCGTGGCAGGCGCTCCCCGCCCCCGAGCCAGGCTACTCACCGCCCATGATCCGCACCATCCACGGCCATAGCCAACTCATCGCCTGGCATCCCAAAGGACTGGCCTCGCTCGACCCGGCCACCGGCGCGGTGAACTGGGAAGTCGAGCACGGACCCGTGCGCAACGCGGCCTGCATCCTTTCACCGATCCTCTTCGGTGAAGACCTTCTCGTGCTCAGTTCGGAATTCGAAGGCGCGGCCGGGTTCCGGGTCGATCCCTCCGGCAAAAGCGCCCGGCGCGAGTGGTTCGCCAAGCGCCAGGGCCGGGCGGCAGGCACGCTCTGCGCCCTGGTATCGCCGCTGGCAATCGCCGATGGCCTGGTGGTGGGCATCAACATCGACGGCACGCTCCGCGCAATCAACCCGGCCGATGGGAAGATCGCCTGGGAGACCACCACCCCCACCACCGGCGATGCCGGCCCCAAACAGTGGTACGCCGCCTTCATCACTCCCCACGAAATTGGCGGCATCGTGCGCGAGCACTACATCGCCACCGAGTCCGGCGACTGGATCATCGCCCACCTGACCGCCAAAGGCTGCGAAGAAGTCGCCCGCACTCACCTGCTCGATCCCACCAACACCGATGCCCGCCGCCCCGTCCTTTGGAGCCACCCCGCCTATGCGAACCAGTCGATCTATTGGCGCAATGACAAGGAGATCGGGTGCTGGTGGATTGGCGCGGAGAAGACGGGCGAAAAGTGAGTTGAACTCGCCAAGGCATGGCCGGCTCACGCGGGCGTCGGGAACATCATTCTGCTCTGCTGAAAACCTCTCCCGTAGCACGGGCATCCTGCCCGTGTCAGCGACTTTCGAAGAACATTGCCTCCAAATACTGAGGATTTCAGCAGAGCAGCTTCATTCGTAAGCCGCCGCCGGAATATCCTGTCGGTGTGGTCCTCGAAGATCAGGCGCGTTCACCACGCCCAGAAGTTATTCCACGCGGTCATCCAGTCAGCGCCCCGGCTCACCACCTTCAGAGGATCAACAATTTCCACGCCGGCCCTCCCCTTAAACTGGTTCGCACTATCGACGGTGGACAGATCGATGGTGATGGTGGTCGGCTTGGCCGGGACATAGGGCCTGGGCCAGTTGCGGGAATTTGATAGGGCCTGGGCAACGCCCTCTTCGATCATCCGCCGCGCCCGCACCGGCGGGATATTCCGGGCCGAGTAGCGCGAGAGGCCCTTCTTCACCGCCACACCGGTCAGTTGATCTCCCAGCAATTCCCTTCCTTCGCGGCAAGTCGCCTCATCGCCGGTGATCGCCGCGACGGGCACGCCCCAATGCCCGCACAGCGCGCAGTTGATGCCGAACTCACCCACCAGATCATCGTTGAAGTAGAGATTCCGCCAGGTGGTGGTGGAGATGGTGTGACACAGCACGCCATCGGGCGTGCCGGCGCGGGCATGCATGCCGACCATCACCGCAACATCGCAGCCGCTCTCCAGAAGCTGGGTGTAGCGGCTCCAGGGATGGTGATTGACCCAGGTGCAATCGGGATCGATCAACTCCGGCACGAAGGAATTGAAGTTCCAGTCTTTGCCCGCGCCGTGGCAATCGACCGCGACGATCTCGGTAGCGCCGGCCAACTTCGCCCCGCGAATCGCCGCGTTCACTTCCTCGGTGTAAAGCCGCCGGCATTCTTCATATTGAGGCGCGCCGCCATTGACCTGGTCCCAAACCACGATTCCGCTCACGCCTTCCATATCCGCCATGATGAGAACGCGCATGGGCTCAGGATAATCCGGCCGGCGCGAAGGTGCAAAGCGATGGAAGACGGCTGGCCTTGAAAACTCTCACGATTGCGACGACAAATGAGCACCCATTATGAAACCCACTCTTCTCGCACTCATCGCCGCCGTAACGACTGCTCTCTCAGGCCCGGTCTCCTTCGCGGCCGAACCCCAGAAAGCCGAGATGGCCGGCTACCTGCTGGTCTCCTCGGACAAAGTCCCCGATGCCTTCAACGCCGGGTTCTCGCTCTACGCCGCTGCGTGGCCATTGCTGCAGCAGTATCCGGGGCATCGTTTTCAGACGGGACTTTTCGGAACGTGGATGCACGCGCAATATGAAGGCAAGCC
>JBBRTW010000022.1:0-30410 GCA_038244055.1 Tepidisphaerales bacterium
GAGTTCTGGGTTCTGGGTTCTGGGTTCAGGGTTCAGGGTTCAGGGTTCAGGGTTCAGGGGAGGGTATAGGGTGTAGGGGATAGGGTATAGGAATGGCGGGTGGGGGTTGGGGTAGAGTCGTCGTGGCCGTGGGGCGTATTACGGAATCTTTCATAAGCAATGGCCATCAACAGGCGACCGGGACGAATCGGCGCGGTTCGCCATATCAACGGACAACGGACAACGGACAACGGACCACGGACCACGGACCACGGACCACGGACAACGGACAACGGACAACTGACAACGGACCACGGACAATTGACAATGGGCAATGGGCAATGGGCAATGGGCAATGGGCAATGGACGATTGACAATAGGCAATGGACAACTCCCAACCCATATCGTTATCTTTGAGATATGAACTTTCGCACCCTTGGATACAGCACCCTGACGCTCATCGTGGCAATGGTCTCGGCCGGCTGCGCCTCGAACAGCAACCCGGATATGTCGGCCTCGAACTTTCTGGGTTTGCAGGCGGTCAACGTCCTGAGCAACCCCTCGCGCGTGGAGGGGTGGAACTACCGCGCGCCCGATGGCACCAGCTACAGCGAGCCCGCGCCGCACGCGCTGGATATGTCCTTCGCGATGGAACTGCGCGGCATCCTATTCGATGAGAATACTTATACGAAAACGAGCAATGGAACCTATCATCGCTCGGTGGGGTTCCGCATCTGGCGGGGACACCAGAGCGTGGATGTACTCCTGAGCTTCGGGAACGACACTATCATCATCAAATCGCTCGGCCCCTCGGGAGCGCCGGTGGCGCAGACCGCCTCCTGCGCCAACGCCCACGACAAACTGCTGGCGCTGGCGAAGCGGGCGTTTCCGGGGCAGGATGTGCGGTGAAACGGTGGGAGGCGCTGGATGTGGATATGTGAGTGAGAGGGGTGATCGGGGCACGGTTCTAGTAATGGCGGGACCATCAAACAGAAGCGGATGCCCTGCGAAGAATCGCCGGGCATCCGCTTGCGATGATTGGGGTTGAAGAATCTTTTGAATCAGGACAAGCGCGTCCTGCCGCGGGTGCCGCGGAAGGCATGGAACACGAGGAGCAAAACCACAGCGCCCAGCACGGCCACCAGCAGGCTGGGGATGTTCAGGCCGCTGACGCCGCCGCCGATTCCCAGCGCGCGCACGATGAAGCCGCCGATGACCGCGCCGACAATGCCGAGCACGATATCGAGCACGATGCCTTCGCCGGTCTTGTTAATGAGCTTGCTGGCGATGAAACCGGCGATCAGGCCCAAAACGATCCAGGACAGGATGCCCATCATCGGGCCGGAATCGGTGGTGACGACCTCGGTGGCGGCAAGCAACGATGATGCGGTGAATGAAATGAACATGATTTAATCCTGTAGTGAAATGGATGAGAATAGTGAATGGAAAGGTGTCCCCTTGGGGGACATTCCTGTCGGCAATGGAAATGGGGATGAAAATCGGCGTTAGCGCCGCGCCTCCTTCGGCCTGGCGCGTTCCCAGGAGTCGCGGACGGCTTGATTCGCCTGGTCCCATTTCAAGGTGGATTTTCCCTTGACGCGATCCCAATCCCGGCTCAGTTCGGGTTCGACGTCTTTGAAGTCCTTGTCGGCGTGCCAGCCGCGGGCTTCCCAGCCATATTGATACGCCGGGCCGTATTGATCGTAGTCAACACCCTCGGCCACATAGGGACGATCGCGGTAGTTCTCGCGCCAGTATTGATGTTCGGCGGTGGGGTTGACCTCCTCGGCGACAGTTTTGCCGACCAGTCCGCCGACCACTGCGCCGACGGCCGCGCCGATGACGGTGCCCACGGGCCCCGCAGCGGTGCCCATGGCCGCGCCCGTGGCGATGGCGGCTCCGATTCCGACAGCCCCGCCCGTTGCCGCGCCGATGCCTGTTCCGGCCGGATGGAAGCCCGGTGCCTTGGTGATGGGGTCCGGATTCATCGCGGGATCATCGGTTCGAGTCGTCTTATCCTTATCCATGGCGTACTCCAGAAAAGGTCGTTCCGCAGGCGGACACAATGCAGCGCCGGGACGCCCGGCGCGATATGGAGGCCGAATCACACCACCATGGGAGGAGAACAGCCAAATTGTCCGGACTGCGAATGACTTTGTTAGAAGTGGCAATGTGCGTGCCATGGAGGCCTGAAACCCGCCGCAAGACATATTTCCGCAAGTGCGTAGAATGCCTCCCAGCACATGGAAGTGGCAACCACCCCGCCCGGGGACCAATCCGACCGATCGGCGCTCGCGGCCGGGGCGGCGCTGGCGCTGCCGGCGTGGAATCTGCGATGGCTCACGCCGGGGCGGTGCCGTTTTATTTTTATCGCGCTGACGGTCCTGGGGTTTGTGGGGCACCTGCGCTACCTGATGAACGATTGCCCGATTGACCTTTCCGGGGATGAGGCCCAGTACTGGGACTGGTCCCGCGAACTCGACTGGAGTTACTACTCCAAGGGGCCGCTGGTCGCGTGGATTATCCGCGGCAGCACGATGATCTTCGGGAATACCATGTGGGCCGTGCGCCTGCCGGCCCTGGTTTTCGCGGCCGCCACCTCCATCCTCGCCTACGGGTTCACGCTCAAGCTCTTCAAGAGCGATCGCCTGGCGCTGGGGGCGGTGCTGTTGAATCATATCGTGCCGATGTTCGTGGCCGGGTCGCTGCTGATGACCATCGATCCCCCCTACTTTTTCTGCTGGGGGCTGGCGACGATGTTCCTGGCCATGGCGGTGCTGGAGGAGAAGCGCTGGGCTTTCATCGCGGCCGGGGTGGCGGTGGGGTTTGGAGTGCTGGCCAAGTATGGGATGCTCCTCTGGCCGGTAGGGATGGTGATTTTCCTGGGGGTGGAGCGCCGCGGGAAGAACTGGCTGCGGACCCTCTGGCCGTGGCTGACGATCCTCATCGCGCTGCTCTTTCTGATCCCCTCAATCATCTGGAACATGCGCCACGACTGGGTGACCTTCAAGCATGTGGCCCATCAGACCGGGGCGACGAAACAGCCCGCGTTCTTCAGCGGCAACTTTTTCGAGTTCATCGCCAGTCAGTTGATCGTGCTGGGGCCGCCCCTGGCGGTCACGATGTTCGGGGCTGTCGTCTATTCCCTCGGACGCTGGCGCTGGGTGGGCCGAAGCATCGGCAGATTTCGCAGCCGCTCCCTGCGGCATTGGGCCCGCCTGACACTCGGCCTGATTCAGCAGGCCCGCCACGACCCCAACCGCCGAAAGGTGCTGTTTCTCCTCTGCACCAGCCTGCCGTTGTTGATGATCTGCACGCTGGGCTCGCTCCGCTCCAAGATGCAGATCAACTGGCCGGCCGCTTCGTACTTTTCGCTGATGATCCTGACGGCTTATTTCCTGGGGACGCGGCTCGAGACGGTGGGGTCGTGGAAGCGCTGGCGGGGCTGGTTCTGGGGGGCGGTGGGCTTCGGGGTGACGATGATGCCGATCGTCCACAACACCGATCTGGTCTATCCGCTGGTCGCCCGCTATAACCAATACCGCCTCGATCAGGCCCGTGCGGCCGGCATTTCCGAGCCCGACAAACTCGAGAAGGCCGAACGAGTCGGTATCGATATCCGCACCAAGGATTTCACCGCCAAGCTCAAGGGCTGGCGCGAGCTAGGCCAGCGCCTGGATCGAGAACTCAAGGTGCCGGGCCTGAAAAACCCCTTCATCCTCTGCGAAGACTACATGGAAACCGCCGAAGCCGCCTTCTACACACCCGGCCAGCCCATCACTTACTGCGCCGGCGCTTACACCGCCGACCCCAAGCGCCACACCCAGTACGATATCTGGCCTGACCGCCGACTGGACCAGCCGGAACTGAGGGGGCGCGATGCGATCTATGTCGGCTACATGGACGATCAGCGGCGCAATGATGGAACGATAGTTCCCGGGAAGCTGCGCGCGGCGTTCAGCTCGATCGAAGAACTGCCGGAGGAGCCGATCATCCGCAAGGGGCTCAAGGTGCGGCGGTTCAAACTCTATCGCTGCATCGGGTTCAAGGGGATGACCCTCGGCGAAGGGGGATTTTAGATGGGCGATGGCTCGCTTCTTCAACCTGATGAGATCGATGCCTCCTTTGCCACCGGGCGCGGCCCGCGCGGATATGGTTATGGCTGGACCATCGCGGCGGGGGCGTTGTGCGCCCTGGCTTTGGTCGCCTTCTTCACTGCCGATGGGCGCCTGGTCCACTTCATTCACGACCGGGGGATCGATGCGGCCACCAAAAAACTCGGCTGGATCCGCCACCCGCCGAAGATGCCCCCCTTCTGGTTCCCCGGCCACTTCGCCTCGACCCTCGTCATCGCCATCGTCGTCGGCGTATACAGCCGCGTGGGCGGGCGCGGGGCAGCGCTGGTGCTGCTCTCGGGTTTTTTCAGCGGTGCCAACGCCCTTCTCAAATGGATCATCGGCCGACCCCGGCCCGACTGGAAGACCGGCCAGCCGGGCATGGAGTTTCATCCCTTCAAAGGGGGCATTCATGGCCTGTTTTCCCAGGAGAATCTCGCCCTCCCTTCCGGCGATGCCGCGCTGGCCACCGCCACCGCCTGCGCGCTGATTTACATCGCCCCGCGCTGGTGGCCTGCTTGGATTCTGATCGCCATCGGCGTCGCCTTCCAGCGCATCGCGGAGAATGCCCACCACCTCAGTGACGTCCTCGCGGCCGCCGCGCTGGGCATCGCCGCATTCCATCTGGCCCGTCTCGCGTGTAGTCTGTCCCCCGACACCATGGATGATGCCAGAGCCTCCAACCCCGATCCTTCCGCGGACCCCTCCTCGTCCGCCGCTCCCCTTTCCATCGATCGGCTGGTCATTACCGCCCCGTATTCAGGGCCGGCCCCGTACCTCTCGCTGGTGATCCCCTGCTACAACGAGCATGAGAATGTTCCGGAGCTTCTCGCGCGGGTGGAATCCTCGCTGGCCCGCCTGAATCAGCCATTCGAGGTGATCATCGTCGATGATGGGAGCACCGATTCCACGCCCGAGCTATTGGCCGAGGGGATGAAGCGCCTGCCCTGGCTGCGGGTGATCCGCATGGGCAAAAACGGCGGGCAGTCGGCCGCGTTCGAAGCCGGTTTCGAAGCCGCGCGTGGCGAATTGATCGCCACGATCGATGCCGATCTCCAGAACGATCCCGAGGAAATTCCCCGGCTGGTGCCGATGCTCGATGAATACAAAGTGGACCTGGTCACGGGCTGGCGGAAGGCCCGGCAGGATACGCGCTTCCGCCGCTGGCAGTCGAGCATGGCCAACCGCATCCGCAATTGGATCAGCCAGGAAACCGTCAATGACTCGGCCAGTTCCCTGAAGGTCTACCGCGCCTGCACGCTCAAAGGCCTCAAACTCTTCAACGGCGCTCACCGCTTCTTCCCGACGCTGGTGAAGATGCGCGGTTATCGAGTGCTGGAAACACCCGTCAAGCACTCGGTAAGATTCGCCGGCACGGCCAAGTACGGCTTCCGAAACCGGGCCTTCAAAGCGTTCGTCGATTTGCTGGCGATCCGGTGGATGAAGAAACGGTGGTTGAGGTATGTGGCGACGGAAGTGCGGCCGGGCGAATCGAGAAGTTAGAAGCTAGAAGCGAGAAGCGAGTAGCGAGAAAAAACAGATGATCGACGCCGCCGTTTGACTGATTGCATTCAACTCCTCATGTCCAATATCATTGCCTGGCCGCCTTCTAACTTCTATCTTTGCTTTGCTGAAACCTTCAGTATTTGGAGGCAATGTTGCTTCGAAAGCCGCTCACACGGGCAGGATGCCCGTGCTACGGGAGAGGATTTCAGCAGGGCATTCTATCTTCTAACTTCTTCTGGAACACTATGATCCTCCACAACCATCCCATCGGCGTCTGCTCGTGGTCCCTCCATCCCAAGGACCTTTCCGATCTTCTCGCGCAAACCAAAGCGGCCGGACTGGCGCATATCCAGATTGGCCTGATCCCGCCGCTGACGGTCCTCGACCCCGCGCGCATCAAGGAACAGGCGGCGCAGATCAAGGCCGCCGGGATTGAACTGACCGGTGGCATGATCGGCTTCGTGGGCGAGGACTACACCACCATCGACTCCATCAAGCGCACGGGCGGATTCGTCCCCGATGCCGACTATCCCGCGCGGTTCGCCCTCGTCGAGCAGGCCGCCAAAATCGCCGCCGCGCTGGGCGCGGCCCACGTCTCGGCGCACATCGGCTTTGTTCCCCACGAAGGAGATGATCCCGCCCGCTACCAGACCATGATCGGCCGGATTCGCGACATCGCGGACCTGCTCAAGACCCACCATCTCGGCCTGAACCTCGAAACCGGCCAGGAACCCGCCGCCGAGCTGGCCGAGTTCCTCGAGCGCCTGCAGCGGCCCACGGTCGGCGTCAACTTCGACCCGGCCAACATGATCCTCTACGGCGCGGGCGACCCGATCGCCGCCATCAACATCCTCGGCCCGCGCATCAAGCACGTCCACGTCAAGGACGCCACCGCCAGCGCCAACCCCGGCACGGACTGGGGCGCGGAAGTTCCCTTCGGAACTGGCCAGGTGAACGCGGCCGCGTTTCTCAAAGCGCTCCACGATGCCCGCTACACCGGCCCGCTCTGCATCGAGCGCGAAGCGGGGAGTCAGCGCCTGGTGGATGTGAAGTTTGCGGTGGAAACGATCCGGGCGATTGGATGAGGGCGTCAAATGGCAAATGAGCCGAAAGGGTCAGGAGCCGGGGGACGATTTTCAGCGTATGGGGCATTCCTGGTGACCGGCTCCTGACCCTGATGTGCCTGATGCGGCATCATCGATGGTCTGACGCGCCCGTTCGCTTTACTTCCCGGCCGGGGGCGCTTTCTCTGCCTGTAAATAAGCGAAGAGATCGCGGAGGTCTTTTTCGCTCATTCCATCCAGCAGCCCCTCGGGCATGATGGAGAGGGAGAGGGCTTTTTCTTCGACGATCTGATCCCTGGGGATGATGGTCTTCTGCTGCGTGGCATCCAGGAGCGTGATCGAATCCGGGCCGCGCTGGGCGATCAGGCCGATCAACGTTTGATCGTCTTTGGTATCGATGCGAAAGTTGGTGTATTCCTCGCGGATGGCGGCCGAGGGATCGACAATGCTGATCAGCCAGAAATCGAGATTGCGCCGCTCGTAAAGGGTGAGATCGGGGCCGACGGTTGCGCCCTGGCCGAAGAGTTTGTGGCAGATGGCGCAGCGGGTGGTGAAAGTGGCGCGGCCGGCGATGGCGTCGGCGGGGGCGCGGGCGGCGCCTGCACCAGCGCCGGCATCGGCGGAGACGATCGCCTTGATGCGCTCGATCTGTTTTTCTTTCTCGGCGCTGCTGGGGCGGGCGAGCTGGCCGAAGATTTTCTGGAGAAGTGCGGCGATGGCTTTGTCGGATTGGTAGGCGCGGAGGCGGTCGATCTGATCGGCGGCGACATCGGATTGGGGGACTTTACCGGCCTCGATGGCTTTGAGGAGTTCGAGGGACCAACCCTTGCGAGCCAGAAGAGTCGAGATCGCGGCGGGTCGGACGTTCTGGTCTTTGGGCATCAAATCGTAGGCCGCCACCAGCGCCGCGCCGATGGCCGGATCGGCGAAGCGCGGCAGCCCCGCCAATGCAGCGCGGCGGATGGTTGGCCACTTGGAGGTGGTGGCGATCTTGAGCAAAGCCGGGCCGGCCTCAGGCGGGGCGATCTGGCCGAGGAGCTCAATCTGCTTGAGGCGCTGGTTCCGCGCTTTGGCGGTGGAGCCGGTGTCGCGTTGAATCTGCTGAATCAGCTCGGCGATGGCGGCTTTATCACCGGTGCGGGCGGCCAATTCGCGATTGCCGGATTGGGCGAGGATCTGCGCGAGCTCGGGGGAGAAACTGCCGGGGGGAATGCTCCGGCCTTCGAGGGCATCGTTGATGCCGGCGATGAGCTGGGCGCGATCGGCATCGGCCGGGGCGGCGCGGAGGAGGGTGAGGAGAGCGCGCTGCGCGGCGGCGGATTGTTGATGTAGCTCATCATTCCAATGTTGAGTCTGATCCGACTGCGGCGCGGGCTGTGACTTTGATGGGTCCGACTCAACATTGGAATGTCGAGCTACGTCGGAATGTCGAGCTACATCAGAATGTCGAGCTACATCAGAATGTCGAGCTACATCGGAGTGTAAAGCTACATCGAGCGCCACGGTGGCCAGTCGCCGGGCGATGCGTGGGGCGATGATCTGACGGGCCAGCGGGGATTTCCATATCGCGGCGGAGGTAGCGGGATTTTTGGCATCTGGTGTTCGGCCCTCACCCCCGCCCTCTCCCGAGTACAGGAGAGGGAGAAAGAGCGCGACGACCTCATCGGCGCGAGCATACATCTTGCTTTCGATGGCCCACCAAATCAGCAGCGGAATGAACGGATCAGCCTCATCGCCGGGATGGGCAAGCATGGCGCGGAGGATGGGGAGGGATTGATCGGCCGGGAGTCGCTTGGCGGAGGAGGCGAGCTGGGAGCGGACTTCGGGATGAGGTTCGGACTGGGCCAGTTCGATGAGGCGCGCGGCGATGGGCGCATCGACGGAATGATCTTTCGCATCGGCGGCGAGGCGAATGGCCCATGTGCGCACCTGGGGGTCGGCGTGAGTCAGCGCGGCGAGAAACATCGGCGTATCGAGCGCGCCCAGAAGGTTCAAAGTCCACAATCCTTCAAGAGACGATTGCGCGGAAGCGGAGGCGCGGAGCATTTCCTTGAGCGCGGGGACGGCCACCAGATCATGCCGATCGCCGATTAATCGGCGGGCGGTGGAGCGGATCAGGCGATTGGCGTCGGCGAGTTTTTTCACCAGATCGGCCGTGGAGAGCGCGGAGAGATTCTCGGGCGCGGCCGGCTTCCAATCCGCCGGCCTGATTCGCCACACCCGGCCATTGCTGCGGTCCCAGGTATCGCGCGGGTCGACGTGGGAGATGCGGTTCTCGTAGAAATCGGCGATGTAGATCGCGCCATCGGGGCCGGTCTTGAGGTCCACCGGGCGGAACCAGCCATCATCGCTGGTGGCCAGTGGATCTTCCTCAATCGTCTTGAACGTCGAGCCGAGCGATTCCATGCGGGTGATCTGGATGCGCGATTGCAGGGAATTCGGGCCGATGATCTTGCCCGCCAGCTCCGGCATCAGCCCGCCGCCGTAGACGCTGAAGGTGTGAGTGAGGCGCTTGCCATCGCCCGAATGCGGCATGTGATCGAAGAAGCCGAAGGCGTAGGGATTGGTGAGCGGGCCATGCTTGCCCCAGCCTTTGATGTAGTAACCGCCCTGGACGAAATGCAACCCGCGGACGTTGGACCAGTTTGTGCCCGAATAAACCCGGCCTTGATCGTCGAACTCGACGCCGAAGGTATTGCCGCCGCCTTCGGCGAAGATTTCGAAGATGTGGCGCGAGGGATGGTAGCGCCAGATGGCTTGGCCTAGAAATGAGGTCAATTGTCCATGGTCAATTGTCAATTGTCCGTTGTCGGTGGTCCGTTGTCCGTTGTTGGTTGCTGGAGCGCTGCCGCGCGATTCAACTGACAACGGACCACTGACCACGGACGATGGACCTTCCCGCTTCTCGCCTCTAACTTCTAACTTCTCATCCCGCTCCTGCAACAGCACCTTAATGCGCGCCGTACACGTCGACCCCTGCGCCCCATAAATCCACCCATCCGGCCCCCAGGTGAGGGAATTGGCCACGGCGTGCGTGTCTTCCAGGCCAAAACCCGAGAGGTGGACGACCGGGTCGCCATCGGGGATATCATCGTGATTGGCATCGGGATAGAAGAGCAAATAGGGCGGGTTCATGACCCAGAAACCATCTTTATCCGGCAGGACGCTGGTGGCGATGTTCAGGCCATCGACCAGCACTTTGGTCTTGTCGAAGCGGCCATCGCCTTTGGTATCTTCGAGAATCGCAATGTAATCCGCGCCCTTGTCGCCGCGCGGGGGAGGCAGCGGCGTCTTATCGAACTTGGCGCGGATGTAGCGGTCGTACTCAACGATCTTGAGGCCCTTGGGAAATGGATATTGCGCGTAATTGACCACCCACATCCGCCCGCGCGAATCGAATTGGATATTGAGCGGCTGGCGCACCGTCGGCTCGGCCGCGATCAGATCGATGGCGTAGCCGGGGCGAGGCTTGAATTTGGATTGCGAATCCTGGGGCGAGAGGGGTTTGGTATCGCGGGTTGGCGCGTGAAGGGCGGCGAGCGCGGAATCGAGGCCTTTGGCATTCTTGGCCGCATCGGGAACGGGCGGGGGATCGGCTCGGAGGAGCGTTGGGATGAGAGCGAGTAGAAGGGCGAAGATCAGCCGGAAGGTCTTCGGAAATCGGCGGTGATGAGACATAAGAGTCCTCACATGTTGACGGACCAAATAGCGTTGCCGACATTAATCGTTGAGTCGCGAAAAAGGGTCGGGAGCCGGGGAGCGCTTATCAACATGATTGGGCTTTTCGGGGTGGCCGGCTCGCGACCCTGGAAGAGTCGACTTTTCGTGTTTGATGGCTTCACGATTCCGATGTGCGACATCATAATACCCGCATGATCCCCAACTATCAGCCCCCGCAACCCAACCAACCCCTCCACCCGCCGATGCCGCCGGGGATGACCGGCCGCCGAACCGTCAACCCGCTGGGAATCGCCGGCCTGGCGACCGCGGCCTTCGGGCTCCTCATCGCGGGCGTCGGCATGTGCCTCGGCTTTATCGCCATGCCGATCGCGATCATCGGCCTGTGCCTGGGCATCGCCGGGCTGATCGTGGCCATCGCGAATAAGCGATGGGAGATGTACATGTCCATCGCGGCGATAGGATTGGGGCTCATCGCGGCCGGCGTGGCCCACTGGCAGAACCACCGCCTGGCGACGGCCGTGAGCAAGGGGCTCAACGATACCGGCGACGCGCTCAACAAAATGGGCAAGGCGATCGCCGAGCAGAACAACAATGCGCTTCAGCAATCCGAATTTGCCCCGACGAGCATTTACATGCTGACCTCTTTCAATTTCGATCCCGCGCGGTCAGCGCTGACGGATATTCCCCTGGGGGTGCGGAGGCTGGACAATCGAAAGATTATGCTGACCGGAACGGTGGTGGCCAGTGGTGTCGCCAACGGCGCGACGAACGGGGGGGCGAACGGGGCGACTAACGGGGGTGCGAATGGGGCGACCAACGGGGCCGCGACTCCGGATTCCACAACGACCGCGACGGTACCGCCCACCTTCGATCTGGCCGCCCGGACCAAGCCGCTCGGGAATGAGGCATTCAAGCCGAATCAATTCATCCGCTGCCAGCTCGGGACGGGAACGACCATGCCCACCATCGGCGCTCAGGTGAAGGTCTCGGGGACCCTGCACATCAATCCAACGCGCAATGGCGGGGTGGTGGAGTCGATTTACCTGATGAATGTGGATGTACTCGAATGAACCCTGGCGGGTTGCGAAATTCCACGGCAGGCGTCGGGTGCGATTTTACCATGGGCGATTTCGAAGGGCTCGCTGAGATTTAACTGCATTGCTGGCCGAGCTTTGGGCAAAAACCGGCCTTTGAGCGAACCCGCCCGCATTGACCCAAGTATATTGCTTGACCGCCTTCAACAATCTCGTGATAATGGTGTAGTTCCTTTTTCGACGCGAGGCGCATGGCGAAGTTCAGAATCGATACCCTCGACGATCTCGCCCGGCAGTTGGCGTTCTCGCCCAGCGAGACGCGCTGGGCTCAGGTCGCGGCCGCCGAAGACCTCCTCCACACGATCGATCCCGCCAAAGCCTACCCCCTCGATTTCGTCATTTTCAAGATCACCGGCTACCACCCGATGGATGCCGAGCAGCTCTTGTTCCCCGGCGCGGCCCTCCAGCATGACCTGGGGCAGTTGATCGAGACGGTTTCCGATACGCTCGATCTCAAGACGGCCGAGCTCTTCGAGCCGGTGCTGGCCATTGAAGATGTCTGCGCCAAGTTCAACGTCACCAGCAAGACCATCCAGCGCTGGCGGCGCAAGGGGCTGCCCGCCCGGCGGTTCCAGTTTTCCGATGGCAAGCGGCGCGTGGGGTTCCTGCTCTCCAGCGTGGAGCGGTTCGTTTCCATCCATGAGAACCAGGTCGCGCAGGCGGGTAATTTCTCGCAGGTGCATCCGGCCGAGCGCGATGAGATCATCCGCCGGGCGCAGCGACTGGCCGAGGGATGCGGCTGCTGCGTGCGCGAGATCACCCGCCGAATCGCCCGCAAGCTCAATCGCTCGCCGCTGACGATTCTGCACATCATCAAGAAACACGATCAGGAGCAGCCGGCCCAGGCGGTTTTCCCCGGCGTCGCACCGGATATCACCGGCCAGCAGAAATCGCTCATCCTCCGCAAGCACGAGCGCGGCGCGGATTTGCGGCAGATCGCCCGTCGGCTCTGCCGGCCGAGCAGCGAAATCTACCGCGTTCTCCTCGAGCATCGCGTGGAGCGATTCAAGAAGCGGAAGATACGCTTCATCGACGATGCGCTTTATCACCAGCACGATGCCCGCGAGGCGATCGATGCAATCGCCGCGCAGGAAGAGCTCGCCCCGGCCGGGTCCGCCGAGGAACGGCGCGTGCCGCGCGATCTGCCGCCGTATCTTCAGGAGCTCTATCGCACCCCCCTGCTGACCCCCGCGCGGGAGCGGGCGCTGTTCCTGAAATTCAACTACGAGAAATACCGCTTCGTCTCCGCGCGCCGCCGGCTCGATCCCGAGCTCGCCCGCCGCAAGGACCTAGATGAGCTGGATCAGCTCCTGGATAAAGCCACGCAAACCAAGAACGACATCATCCGCGCCAACCTGCGCCTGGTGGTCAGCGTCGCCCGCAAGCACCTGCGCGGCGGCGTGCCCCTGATGGAACTGGTCAGCGAAGGAAACATCACGCTCATGCGGGCGGTGGAAGGGTTCGATTTCCACAAGGGCCATCGCTTCAGCACCTACGCGACGTTGGCCCTGATGAAAGGTTTCGCCCGCGCGGTCCCGCAGATGATGGCGGCCACGCGGAAGAACACCGGCGATGTGGCCGCGCTGGCGGAACTGGCCGATGGTCGGCACGTTCCCGATGCCGAATCGCTCTCGCGGCGGGAAGAAGTGGGCGCGCTGATGTCGCAGCTCACCGAGCGCGAGCGCGCCGTGGTGGCCGCCCATTTCGGATTGGGCGATCAGGCCGATGGACAGACTTACGATCAGCTCGCCGAGCGGTTGGGATTAACGCGGCAGCGGGTAAGGCAGATCCAGCAGGCGGCGATTGGGAAACTGCGGGCGGCGGCGGGGATTGAGAATTGAAATTAGGCACGGGCTGGGGTTTCACTCAAATCGACGACTTGCAAGCCCGGTCATGCTGAGCGCAGCGAAGCATCTGGCCGAAAAGTTCGGGGGCCATTCCAATTGTTGAAGGGCCCCAACCCATCGTGAGGATTCTTCAGTCGCGTGAAGCTCCTTCAGAATGACGATCGAAGGTCTGGGATACGAGGCTTTGGTTTGTTCGCGTCCGCTTGGGCGGGACGCCCAAGACACGGGAACGCGTTCACACATTCGGATTCCGCGGGAACTTCACATACGGCAGCCGAATCCCATCGAGGCCCTGGCTCAGACTTTGGCGCATGTAGGTAATGCGCTTCCTCGGAAGCTCGTAGTTGCGCTCCAGGAAATCCACGCGCGTCTGGAGGAAGCGGATGGACTCGCCTTCGGTGAGGCGGTCATCGTGGATGGCGGCGGAGGGCTGGAAGCGCTTGTCGCCGGCGTAGGCGATGATGTCATCCTGATCGACGCCATCGCCGCTGACGCCGATCGCGCCGATGAGCCGGCCATTTCGATACAGGGGAATTCCGCCGGGAAAGATCGTCAGGCCGTTTTTCAGCGGATTGGGCAGCCCGCCCGCTGGCGTGGTCGCGGCGAAGTTGTTGGGCGCGAGGCTGAAGTCATCCTGCAGGCGAAAGAGCGGGCCGGGCGCGGCGTTGCTGATGCCGGGGGGGAGGAAGGGCTGGGCGATGAACCCGATGGCGCGGGTCGAGAAGGCGTGGGAGGAATCGCTGAAAAACGCGGCCGTCCGCGCCTTCTGCACCGCGACATCGAAACTGAAATTCGTGCCATCGTTCATGCGAAAGACGCCGAGAATATCGCCGGTGGCATCGACCACCGCGATATGCACGCGGGCGGCGCTTCCCAGCGGGAGGCGGATGCCGCCGCGGGTGTGGATGGCCTGGCGGACCGCATCGGCGATGATCCCTTCGACATCGGCGGCCGTCAGCCGGTACGGATCGGCGAGCCCTTTGTGGCGGGTATCGTTGCTGTCAAGTAAACCGAAATCGGCGGCGGCCGGGTTCGGATTCTTGAACTGCCCGGCGACACCGGCAATCGTCGCGGCCGGGTAGATGGAAGGCGGGGAATCGATGGGGAGTGTGCTGAGTGTTCCGACGCCGGTGGAGAGCAAGCGCGGGAGCGATTGGATGCGCCCGCCGGTGGCCGGCTTGCTGGCGGTGAAGGGAAGGCTCAGGCCGTTGACAAAAATGCGCGGCGCGCGGATCGCGGCCGGGGCCATGTAGCCCGTCGCGCCAGCCAGGGCGATCTGCTCATCGAGATCGCTCTCCTCAGCGCCTTTGAAGTATTGGTCCTTCGGATTGTCGCGCTTGAGCTCGGGAATCTTGGCGCTGAAGCGCAGGAAATCCTGCCGGAAGGCGATATCCCGGCCATCGCCCGCCACGCCGATCCCGCCAACCGGCACGCCATTCTTATAGAGCGGTATGCCGCCCGGATCGCCGCTGATATTCAGCGGCAGCGCTCCGGCCGGCATCTCCTTCTGCACCGATTGCAGCACATCGGTGAAAGCGAGCGAGGAAAACTGCACTCCATACAGCGGCCCGCCCGCCGTATTCGGCACCGGGTGGGGGAAATGATCCTGCACGATGAACCGCGCCGTGCGGGTGGTGAAGGCCTCGCCCGTGCTGGAGAAGGCGGCGGCCGTGCGGGCGCGGGCGGTGGCCTTGCCGAGAAGAAAATCAAAATTGGCATCCGACAGGCCATGCATCCGAAACGCACCGACGACCAGGCCCTCGCGATCGGTGATGACGATGGTCTGCGTTTTGGCGGCCTGACTCGCGGCCTGCGCGAGGATCAAATCGACATCGCCGGCCGTCAGGTGCTCGGAATCGGCATTATCGGGCGAAGCGAGGGAATGGGCTGCGCCGGCGCTGAGGAGACAGCGCGATTCGAGGGGTTCGAGTCTTTCGAGTCGCTCAATCTTCAAATAATTGACTTTTGCGCGGGGCATCTTTATCGTCCGAAGCGGACTCTTGCACTTCAATGGCGTTGCGTAGCCTTATACCATCGGATGCCAATTAATTGCACCACGAAGACGATTTAACGACAGTGGAGGCGATGCGATGAAACGGGCGTGCTTCATCGGGGCGATTGTGGCGGGGGCCATGTTTTGTTGCGCGTTGAACGAGGCGCGCGGCGCGGAGCCGGGCAGTACGGCCGGGGCCGCCGCCGGTGCGACATCAGGGGCGGCTGCGGGGGCGACCGCGGGCGCGGCGAAAGAGACTCCGTCTCCCACCAATTCATCGCCCACGCCGCCTCCAAAGAGCGATGCAGCGCCTTTGCAGCCGACCGGTTTCACCGGAGCATCGAGCGGTGGCCGCCGCGCCCCGGGGATGGATGATTTCCTGCCCGTCCCCGATCGCTGGCGCATTGGTGTGCCGCCGGGCTACATCCGCAACATGGAGCGCGGCAGTTTCCTCGATCCCTATCATCAGAACATTCTCAAGGGAGACTATCCGATCTTCGGGCAGGATATCTTCCTCAATTTCAGCGCCATCAGCGATACCGTCTTCGAGGCCCGCAAGCTGCCGGTGCCCAGCGGCGTCAGCACCTTCAAGCCCGATCGCCTGGATTTCTTCGGCGCGGGGGAGCAATCGTTCATCACCCAGAACCTGATTCTCTCCTTCGAGCTTTTCGAAGGCGATACCGCCTTCAAGCCGCGCGACTGGGAAATTCGCCTGACACCGGTCATCAACTTCAACTACCTCTTCACCCACGAAACTGGGCTGGTCAACCCCGATGTCACCAACGGGCGCGATCGCTTCGATTCCTGGGTGGGATTCCAGGAGGCGTTTGTCGAGAAGCATTTGGGCGATCTTTCGACCAAGTACGATTTCTGGGCCGTGCGCCTGGGCATCCAGGGATTCAACAGCGATTTCCGCGGCTTCATGTTCGCGGATAATCAGCCCGGCGTCCGCCTCTTCGGCACGGCCGACAACAACCGCCTCCAGTGGAATCTCGCCTATTTCTACACGCTCGATAAAGACACCAACAGCGGCCTGAATTCCTACTCCACCCGCAACCAGCATGTCGCCATCGCCAACCTCTACCGCCAGGATTTTCTTTTCCCCGGCTACACGGCGCAGCTCAGTTTCCATGCCAATATCGACAATGGCGTCGGCCAGGGAACCGAGCTCGATGACAACGGCATTATCGTCCGGCCAGCACCGATCGGCGTTGTCCAGGAGAAAGACGTCCGCGCCTATTACATCGGCTGGGCCGGCGATGGGCACATCGGGCGGGTGAATATATCGCATCAGTTTTATCAGGCCTGGGGCGAAGAATCGTTCAACAACATCGCCGGCCGCCAGACCCACATCAATGCCCAGTTCGCGGCGCTCGAGCTTTCCTACGATCAGGACTGGCTCCGCTACCGCGCCAGCATCGCCTACGCCTCGGGCGACCATGATCCGTTCGACTCCAAGGCCGGCGGATTCGACTCGATCTTCGACAACCCCAACTTCGCGGGCGGCGGCACCAGCCTCTTCACCCGCCAGGCGATCCGCCTGACCGGCTCGGGAGTCAATCTCGTCAATCGCCAGAGTTTTCTGCCCGACCTGCGCACCAGCAAGGACCAGGGCCAGGCTAATTTCGTCAACCCCGGCCTGCTCCTCTACAACCTGGGCATCGACGCGGAACTGACGCCGAAACTGCGCGTGACCACGAATGTGAGCTATCTCCAGTTCGCCGATACCAGCGTCATTAAAGAAGTCCTGCACGATGACAAGATCGGCCGGGATATCGGCATCGATTGCAGCATCGGAATTCAGTACCGCCCCTGGCTGAGCAACAACGTCATCCTGAATGCCGGCGCGGCGGCGCTGGTGCCGGCCAGGGGATTTAAGGACATCTATTCTTCGGACACGCTCTATTCGGTGTTCATGGGGATTACGCTGGCGTATTGAAGACGGAGTCACATGGATGATGGAGTGGCGCAATGAATGTGTTCCGGATTATCGCCTGCTCGATCGGGGTATTCATCCTGGTGGCGGCATTCTCGTGTCAGGAGCAGTCCACACCTGATGCCGCCGCGCCGATCATCACGCCCCTTCCCACCACCGCCCCAACCGTCGAAGCCGCCAGGGCCCTCGGTTTCAGCTTCGCCCCCGCGCGAAAGGGACGCGAGCCACTTGAGATCACCCGCGAAAACCGCGGCTGCATCACCTGTCACCTCGGCTCCGATACCCACACGATGCACACCGCCGCCGTGAGCATCTCCTGCATCGACTGCCACGGCGGCCGCTCCGACCCCGCCCTGCCCGAGCGCATGGCCCGCACCGATCCCGGCTTCGACCGAGCCAAAAACGCCGCCCATCTCCAACCCGCGCTCGCCGGCATCTGGAACCGCTCGCCCGCCAATCCCGAATTGCTCGGCCCGGCCGCCCTGCGCGAATCGCCCGATTTCATCCGCTTCATCAACCCCGGCGATCTCCGCGCCGCCCGTGTGGCCTGCGCCGCCTGTCATGCCAATCAGGTCGCCCATGTCCAGACCAGCATGATGACCCACGGCGCGATGCTCTGGGGTGCCGCCCTCTACAACAACGGCTCGATCAACTCCAAGGCCGCCGTGTACGGCGAGGCCTACGCGCCCGATGGCGCGCCCGCGCGCCTGCGCGCCGCCAGCCGGCCGACGGCGGCGCAATCGCGCGAACTCGGCTGGCTCGCCGAACTCTGGCCCCTGCCGCGCTGGGAGATCACCCAGCCGGGCAACATTCTCCGCGTCTTCGAAAAAGGCGGCCGCCGCCGTCCGGTCATCGGCCTGCCCGACCCCGCCGAAGAGCCCGGCCGCCCCGATGTGAAACTCTCCGTGCGCGGCCTGGGCACCGAAGCCCGCACCGATCCCGTCTTCATCGGCCTTCAGAAAACGCGCCTCCTCGATCCCACGCTCAACCTCTTTGGCACCAACGACCACCCCGGCGATTACCGCGCCTCCGGCTGCTCCGCCTGTCATGTCGTCTACGCCAACGACCGCAGCCCCGTCCACAGCGGCCCATGGGCGCGCTACGGCAATGGCGGCAGTTCATCCTCCGCAGATTCCATGGTGAACCCCGCCACCCGCCCGGCCACGACCAGCCCGACCGCGCCGCCCGATCCAACTTCTCTCGCCCGGCCCGGCCAGCCCATCGAGCACCGCTTCGTCAAGAACATGCCCACGAGCAGTTGCATCGTCTGCCATGTCCACCCCGGCACCAACGTGCTCAATGCCTACCTCGGCTTCACCTGGTGGGATAACGAATCCGATGGCCAGGTGATGTACCCCCGGCAGCAGCGCTACCCCAGCGCCGATCAGGAATTTCAGGCCAGCCAGCATAACCCCGAAGGCGCTGCCGGCCGGGGTTTGTGGTCCAACCTCTACCCCGGCGCGCCCGATCACACCGGCCAGCCCGCCCCCGCCAATTTTCTCGAGCAGACCGGCAGCCTCGAGTTCAACGCCCGCCTCCAGCATAACCAGTTCGCCGATTTCCACGGCCACGGCTGGATCTTCCGCGCCGTCTGGAAAAAAGACCGGCATGGGAATCTGCTGGATTCGCAGGGGCGAGTGGTGGAGGCAGGCATCGCGCCCGCGGCGATGGCAAGCGCGACGAACGCGAACAAACAATCGGCTGATGTCGAAGGCCCTCACCCCCGCCCTCTCCCGAGTACAGGAGAGGGAGTGGCCGCGCCGGCGGGGATGGTCGCGAAAATGGCGGCGGCGATTCGCCATACCGATCCCGAAGGCAAAACCCCTCCGCCCCCGGGCGCGCCGGTGCATTTGAAGGATATTCACCTCGAGCGCGGCATGCAGTGTGTCGATTGCCACTTCAGCCAGGATAACCACGGCGATGGCCGGATTTACGGGGAGACGCGCAATCCCATCATGGTCGAATGCGCCGATTGCCACGGCACCGCCACCGTCGAGGCGAAGATTCTCTCCTACCTGAAACTCCCCCGCCCGCAGCGCACGGGCGCGAAGGCGCGCGATCTGCTCGCCAAAGCCTTCACCGGCTCGGCCGCCGCGAAAGAGCCGACCGATGACCAGATCGCCGATCTCCGCAAGCTGATCGATGCCCGCTTCGAGAAGACCTCGGACAACCGCCTCCGCCAGAAATCCGCCCTGCGCGATGAAGCGGTCGCCAAGCGCGCCGCCGATGCCAAAGATCCCGCCGCCCCGCCGCAGGGCTGGGTCATCATCCAGACCGTCGAGACGACCAAGGCCAAGGATGACTGGGTGGCCGGCCCGACCAAGCCCGAAGAGCGCGCCGACCGCGCCCGCCTGGCCCGCTACGCCCACACCATCTGCCGCGATGGCTCTTGGGACCAAAATGGCGATCGCAAGCTCAGCGATCTCGATCTGGCCCACGCCTCCAATCGCGTCTCCTGCTACGCCTGCCATACTTCGTGGACCACCTCGTGCTTTGGCTGCCATCTCCCCATGCAGGCCAATCAGCGCAAGCAGATGCTCCACAACGAGGGCACCACCTCGCGCAACTACACGCAGTACAACTTCCAGACCCTGCGCGATGATCTGTTCATGCTGGGTGTCGATTCCACCGCCCGGGGAAACAAGATCGTCCCCGTGCGCAGCGCCTGTGCCGTGCAGGTCAGCTCGCAAGATGCCCTGCGGCAGTGGCTCTACTCCCAGCAGCAGACCATCTCGGCCGAGGGTTTTTCCGGCACCGCCTTCAGCCCCTACTTCCCGCACACGGTGCGATCGGTGGAGACCAAGCAGTGCGGCGACTGCCATCTCTCGGCCAATTACGATAACAACGCCATCCTCGCCCAGACCCTACTCCAGGGCACCAACGCCGTCAACTTCATCGGCCGATTCGCCTGGCTGGCCGAGGGCGGCCATGGCGTCGAAGCCGTCGGCGTCACCGAACGCGAAGAACCGCAGGCCGTCATTGGCTCGCGCCTGCATGAGCTGGCCTATCCCGATTACTTCAAGAAGCACCTTTCCGCCGGCCGCCAGCTCGCCGAGGCCCATCACCATGAGGGAACCGTTCTCGATGTGCAGCTCCGCGGCGAATACCTCTACGCCGCCTGCGGAGAAGAGGGCTTCATCGCCTACGATGTCGCCAACATCGACAACAAAGGCTTCTCCGAGCGCATCATCAGCGCCCCCGTCTCCCCGCTCGGCCAGCGCCTCTACGTCCGCAGCAAATACGCCACCTCCATCTGCTCCCCCAGCACGATGGCCCTCGACCCCACGCGCCCGCAGAACCCCGCCAACCAGGAACAAAAGGTCCACCTCCTCTACGCCTTCCTCTACCTCACCGACCGCGAAGAAGGCCTCATCATCATCGGCAATCCCCCCGGCGATAAGAACGGCGCGGGCGTCTCGACCCTTCTCGATGGAAACCCCGAGAACAATTTCATCGACCGCGCCCTCACCTTCAACCCGCGCGGCCTCCTCAAAGGCGCGAGCCAGATGGCCCTCCACGGCCACCACGCCTACATCTGCTGCGATGCCGGCATCGTCGTCCTCGATTTGAACGACCCGCTCCATCCCAGGCATGTCGCGACCCTCTCCACCGGCGCGCGCCCGCGGAAGATCCAGTTCCAGTTCCGCTACGGTTTCGTCATCGACGATCAGGGCCTGAAAGTCGTCGATGTCACCTTCCCCGATGCTCCCAGACTCACCGCCTCGCGCCTGAACATCCCCGATGCCCGCGATCTCTACCTCTGCCGCGCCTACGCCTACATCGCCGCCGGCACCCAGGGCCTGCTCATCGTCGATGTCGAAAAACCCCTCGCCCTTGCCCCCGACAAAGCCTCAACCTTCACCGCCGCCGGCCAGCTCAAGAATGTCACCGCCATCAAAGTCGGCATGACCAACACCAGCCTCTACGCCTACGTCGGCGATGGCTCGTTCGGCCTGAAAATCCTCCAGCTCACCAATCCCGATGACACCCCCGGCTGGCAGGGTTTTTCGCCCAAACCCGTCCCGCGCCTGATCGCCTGCTACCCCACGCGCGGCCCGGTCCTGGCCATCAGCAAAGGCCTCGACCGCGACCGCGCCGTCGATGAGGCCGGCCACCAGCTCAGCGTCTTCGGCCGACTCGGCGCGCGCCCCTTCACGCTCGCCGAGCAGCAGAAACTCTTTCTCAAACCCAAACCCGGCGGCGGATTCGAGCCGTACTTCGTGACGGACAGGCCGGGGAAATAGAACCACGAAAAACACGAAGGGCACGAAGACGAAGAGAGGGTAGAGGGTAGAGGGTGGGAATTCGAGAAGGGCCATTATCGAGCGGGTGGCGTTGGGTGGCATGGGTAACGGTACTCCGTTACCCGTGTGGTGATGGGCAGATGGATGCAGCATGAAAACTGGAGCCCATCTGCCTGGCTCCACCGGTAAAGCCTTCAAGCCTTACCCATGCCACCCAGCTCAGTTCTTCACGATGACCGCAACGTTCTTGGCCTTGAGCGCGGCTTCGAGTTGGTCTTTGGCGGTTTTTTCCGGATCGATCAGCGCCGTGACCTTCCCCTCCTTGAAACTCGCCGTCGCCTGCGCCACTCCATCGACCTTGGCCACGATTTCATACGCCGCCAGCGAGCAGGCCTTGCAATCCAGCCCCGCCACCGCGATTTCCACGCGCGTCAATTTATCCGGCGGAGTCTCGATTCGCTGGGCGATCCCAAACGTATTCCTGCACGCCCCGCCCAGCACCTGATTGAACCGCTCGACGATCTTGTCCGCCTTCGTCCCCGGAAACGCCTTGGTCGGATCGTACGAAAACACGCCCTCGCCACGCTCGAAGTCCACGCTGACGAGCTGAATCTCCGGCAACTGCTTGAGCACCTCGCGCAGATCCCCCTCCCGATCCCGCGAAAACAGCCCCGTGATCCGATGCGTCACCTGCCGAGTCCCGAAGAGCAGAATCGCCTCCGGTGTCCGCGGCGAGGGCGGAGTGCGCGCAGGCGGCGTCTTGCCAGCCGGCGCAGCCGCGATGAGAAAGGCCGCGAGTGTGGCAATGGCGGCAAGATGGATGGCGCGGGGGTGGGCGATTGATGGTTTCATTAAGTTTACTCGATTTACTCAGAGGTCGGATGCTTCGATGCTCTCGGTTCCCTCTCCTGTACTCGGGAGAAGGTTAGGGTGAGGGCCTTCGGTGAATTGACGAAACGTCCTGTTTATGCCGCAAAAAGACCCTCACCCCCGCCCTCTCCCGGGTACAGGAGAGGGAGTCAATGCTCTCCCGAGTACAGGAGAGGGAGACAGTGTTCCGACTTTTCAGCCGTCGCGGTTGCATCATCACCTCGTCTGAAACAGCGCACTCTCCGTCAACTCATGAATCAACGTCCGAATCCCTCCGCCCTTCGCCTGCGTCCGATCCACGATCGCCCCGATCGCCTGCCGATCCGCGAATGCGATATCCCGGCCGGTTGAATAAATCGCCAGTTGCTGCGCCAGGTTCTTCAGCAGCGGCCTGGGATCGGCCGCCAGGAGATTCTCCAGCTCAGCCACTCCCGAAAACGCCCGCCCATCCGCCAGCGCCCCCGATGCATCCACCGCCGGGCCGAGCTTGAAGCTGATCCCGATGAACTTGTCGATCGACCCGCGCGGGGCCGCATCGCCCTCGCCGATCGAGCGATAGCGCGTGCGGAATCCGCCGATCACATCGAACGATTCCAGCGCGAAGCCGGGCGGATCGATCTTCGCATGACACGCCGCGCAGGTCGGGCTCGCGCGATGGTTGGCGAGCTGCTCCCGGATCGTCGTCGCCCCGCGCACATCCGGCTCGACGGCCGGGATATTCGGCGGCGGCGGCTCCGGCGGCCTGCCCAATAACCGCCCCATCACGAACGCCCCGCGCGGCACCGGCGATGTCGTCGTCCCGTTCGCCGTCACCTTCAAAATCGCCGCCTGCGTCAGAAAACCCCCGCGCGGGCAATCCGGCGGCAGCGCCACCCGGCGAATCTTCGGCCCGCTCACCCCCGAAATCCCGTAGTGCGCCGCCAGCTTCTCATTGAGCATCGCGAAATCCGATTTCACCAGGTGCGCCGCATCCAGATCCTTGTCGATCAGCTCGCGAAAATAAGCCCGCGTCTCGGCCACCATCGAATCCTGCAAATAAGGGCTGAACTCCGGGTACAGCTTCTTATCCGGATCGTTGGCCGCGATCTGCCGCAACTTGAGCCACTGCCCCACAAAATCATTGATGAACCGCTCCGACTTCGCATCCCCCAGCATCCGCTCCACTTCCGCATGCAGCAGCGCCGGGTCGCGCAATTTCCCCGAAGCCGCCAGCTCCATCAGCCCCGCATCGGGCTGCGAATTCCACAGGAAATACGACAGCCGGCAAGCCAGCCCATACCCATCCAGCGCCCCCGCCGGCTCCACATGATAGAGAAAATCCGGCGCGCAGAGCGCCGCCCGATACGCCCAGCGCATCGCCGTCTCAAAGCAATCCCCCGCCTTCAACCGCTCCTCCACCCGCGCCACATACAGCTTCCGCACCTGGCCATCCACCGGCCGGCGAAACGCCTTCGGCAGGAACCCCGCCAGGAGCCGATCCGCATCCGCCGGCGCATTCCCGCTCCGCACCGTCCAGATCCCCGTCACCGCCGGCTCAGGCCGATTCTGCCCGCACCCCATCTCCTGCCTCAGAATCTTCCGCGCCGGCGGCCGGACGTTCGGCCAATCCGCCTTCTTGAACTCCGCCAGCGGCAATTCGCCGAACAGCAATCGATGCGCCGCCGGCGGCCAGATTTCATTCAGCGGCCCCTCGATATCCAGCCAGTCGCAGGCGATCGCCGGCCCGGTGAACGCCAGCGCCCGCCCCTTCCGCGAGTAATTCGCCACCGGCGCCAGCGAGGCCACATTGAACCCGATCGTCTCATTCTTATTCAGCCACGCGATCAGCTCGTGCTCCTGCTCCTTCATCGAAGGCGCATCGAAATACCCCAGCACATAGCTCGGATGCTGCCCGCCCCGCCCATCCCCCGTAAGCTGCACGCACGACAAACGCGCCGCCTCCGTCCCGCGCGAGGGCAGCACCTTCCCCTTGTCCCAGGTGAAACTCCAGAGCGACGTCCGCACCCGATACCGCCCCGGATAAATCGCCACGAACGAATTGAAATACGGGCTGAGCGATTCATCCTCGTGCCGAAACAGCCCCACGCTCGCCCCATTGCGAAATGACCCCATCCGCTCGTGCGCCCCCTGGTCGATATGATTCTGCTCCCCGGCCGGCGGAAAATCCGGGTCCGGCTGCTTGTTCTTGAGCAACACCCCATCCCCATTCATCAGCACGTGCGCCACAAACCCCTGCGGATTGGCCAGCGATATCCGCATCGTCTTCACCGCCGGCGGCATCGGCTGCTTCGCGATCGCGATATCCAGCACCTTGTCCGCCGACTCGAAATATTTGGCCAGGTTGACGTGCGAGATATCCAGCGCATCCGAGTTATTGTCGAACCCATGCGCCGATCCATCGGCCGGGAGCTCCCCCTGCAATGCGATCCCGGGCATGTCGAACAAATCGCGCAGCGTGTTCTCGTACTCCGCCCGCGTCAACCTCCGCACCGCCGTCCGCCCCTCCTCCGCCCGCCGCGCCTTCTCCGCGGCCGTCAGCGAATCGGCCAGCCATTTCGTCACCGCCGCCACATCCCCCGCCGCTGGCCGAGCCTTCTTCTTCGGCGGCATCTCCCCCGATTCAATCCGATCGTGTACCTTCACCCATCGTGCAAAACCCTCCGCATCGCCGAAGTTCACCGGCAGCGCCGTCAGATCGAGATCCCCCTTCTTCATCTCCGCATCGTGGCATTCAATGCAGTGCTTCTGAAAAAACCCGCCCATCGCCGCCTCATCAGCGCGGGCCGAAGCCGCTATGCCCCAGAACATAGCCAGTGCGGCCCACAGTGCCGTTGGCAGGAAAAAACCGTGTTTGCAACGAACATTCTTCATCGCGAGAAGGCCTCCCATGCTGCCCAATGCCGTCGTTGTAGCATGGGCATCCTGCCCATGTGGAGTGCGTGATGCGAAACGGACAACTTCTTCAACACGATCGCCGCTCACACGGGCAGGATGCCTGTGCTACATAACTCACGCCATCTCCAACCCGCGCATCGTCCCCTTCGAAGTCGAGAACGTATCCGCCTCGATCCCCAGCCTCTGCAGCATCGACACATACAGATTCGCCAGCGGGTAATTATTCTGCGTATCGAACGCCAGATGCTGCCCGTGCTTGAATCCCCCGCCCGCCAGCATCATCGGCAGGTTGGTGTTCGAGTGCGAGTTCGCGCTCCCCATGCACGTTCCATAGAGCACCATCGTCCGATCCAGCAGCGATTCCCCCTCCTCCTTCGTCTCCTTCAGCGCCGCCAGGAACCCCGCCAGCGCATCGAACTGCCCCTCCTCCTTCCCCCGCAGTTCCGCGATCACCTCCGGCCGATTCCCATGATGCGTAATATTATGAATCACCGTCGTATCCACGAACAGCGAAATCAGCCGCGTCGAATCCGTCTCGATCGCCAGCTTCATCACATCGTACATCAGCCGCGAGCGCGCTGTGATCTCGCGCTGATCGTCCACATCCTCCGGCGCTGTCGCGCTCACCACCGGCTTGGGCTTGTGCTCCCATTCCTCCGAGCTGTGCATCCGCCGCTCCAGATCGCGCACCGATGTGAAATACTGATCCATCCGATGCCGATCCCCGGCCGACAGCGACCGGTTCAGCCGCTCCGACTGCTCTCCGATGAAATCCAGCGTGCTCCGCCCCTGCCGCAGCGCCTCGATGCTCGCCGCCACCTCATCGGGCTTGCCCTGCACGAATAATTTCTGGAACAGCTTCTTCGGACTGTGATCCGCCGGGATCGGCGCACCGCTGCGCGTGTAACTCAGCGTCGATCCCTCATTGCTCATCGCCATCACCAGCGAGGGATAACGCGTCAGATTCCCCACCTGCTCGGCCGCGAACTGATCCAGCGAAACCCAGTTGCGAAACCCCCCGCGCTCCGGATGCGGCGTGCCCGTCAGAAAACACCGCTCCGCCGCATGCGCCCCCGTCACCCCCGGATGGCTCACCCCCGAAAAAATCGTCATGTCCCCCCGATACGCCTTCAGCCTCTCCAGATACGGGCTCGCCTCATAATCCCGCCCCGCCTTCTGCGGAAAAAAGAACTGCGGCAGAATCCCCATGTTCGTCTGAATGCAAACCATCCGCCGAGGCTTGGCGACTCCCGCAGCGCCCGCGGCCGATGTGGTATTGCCGCGCGCCAGGCGCATCGCATCGAGCATAGGCAACGAAATCGCCACCCCCGCCCCTCGCAAAAAAGTTCGGCGGCTGAGGTAAACATTTCGAGCGGGATTGGCCATGGGCGAAATCCTCAAAAACAGCAACGATCACGGCGGACAGGGCGTCCGTAAGCCGCGATCCGTCCTATGGGTTACCTTTCAGACCCTATTCATGTTGTTCATAACGGTGTAAGTGCTTTCTGGCTGCTCAAGTGGTTGTGAGCTATGTTGGCTTCCTCATCAAAAAACGGCGGCCGATCCCCGGAGCTTAAACATGATACGCACGTTGTTACCCACCATGGTCGGCCAAATCGCAACAGCCATCGCAATCGTCACTGTTTCAATCACCGCGTCCGGCTGCGCGATTCCCACCCGCCCCGGATCGCCCGAGGCGCTGCAACAGGTTTTCATCGACCCAAAGGCCACCGACGACCAACTCCGCGCCGCCTTCGCCGAACTTCGAAAAGAGCCTTCCACCGAGGAGGGCGAGCGCTGGGTCGCCATTTATCGCGACAACTCCCGCTCCGATACCTGCCGCCGACTCGCCTTCCTCACCTTCGCCGACCGGTATTTCCGCCCCGGCGTCAATCTGGACGAGCTCGTCGCGCGGTTCAAAATTGGCGACTGGTTCACGCGCGAAACATTCGGAGATTGGACATTCTCCTCATCCACCCCGCTCGATCGCGCCTTTCGCCTCGGCCGGAGCGATTTCGGGATTTACGTGCTAGCCACGCCACAGAATCTACGGGCCCGTCGGGATATTGGATATGTCTGTTTCGCAATCCCCAGCCGTGTGCCGGAGGAGGACCTGATTGAGCGAATTCGAAAAGGCCCACCGCCGGATCGACTCTCGCGGCCCGGCGACGGGGAAGATGACCTCATCCTGGCCGGCGTACATGTCAATTATCCCGAGGAGGACCTGCCGGCCGGCTGGAACAGGGATGATGACCGCGGCTACGGCTGGGAGAGACGATAGCCCCCCTACTTCGCCTCATCGACAACCAACTCCACAATGTGAACAAAAGCATTGGCGCTGTTCTTGAGCATGTTGATCCGCACATACCGCGCCTCCGTCTTCGCAAACTTCCCCGAATACCCCCTGCTCGTCGCCGGCGTTTTGTTGGCCGAGAAATCCAGCACCTGCATCCACTGCTTCCCATCCACCGAAACCTCGGCCGTCAACTGGTAATACCGCGCTCCATCCCAGTAAGTAATGACATTGATGCGATCGATCGCGTAAACCTTCTCCAGGTCCACCTGCAACCACTGCGGCGCGGCCCCCTCCGAGGCCCAGTGCCCGCCCGCATCATCGCTCCGGCCGTCCACCGCCACCCTGGCGCTCCACGCATCTTTCCGATCCGGCGCTGGCCCGACCGTCACCGGCTTATGCGTCGCCAGGTTCGGCTTTGCGGGTATCCGGCTGCGATACCACGCGCCGCTGAGATATCCCTGCTGCGCCCCCTGCGCATCGAAAAGCCCCGCCCGCAGATGCACCTTCTGCTCGATCGAAAGCGGCGCGCTGTAAGCCTGCCAGCGCTCGCAAGGCAGGCTGTTATCCAGCGTGTATTTGATCGTCAGCCCCGGCTGATTCGCCTTGAGCGTGACCGCAATCGGCTCGATAAACGTATTCTCATCCCCCGCGAATTTCCCCTGCGCGATGATGCTCACCGGATGCACCAGCTTTTCCAGAATCCCATCCGCCCGCGCAAGCCGCGCCTTGAACTCTGCGAAAGTCCCCCCCGCCGCCGGATTCCACGCCCGCTCCGCCACCACCGCCAGCCGCTCGCGCAGGCTCTGAATCTCAATCGCCTCGGAATTCTCCCACGAGCAAAGCTGCGTCCCCAGCAGCTTCGCAGTGTCGGCCAGCGTCGTGTACTTGGTCGAATTCTCCCGTCCAAACTTCGGCAATTCCCAATCGAACAGAAACTCCGCCGATCGCTTGTTGTCGCGCACGATATAAAGCGGCGTCCACGTCGCATTGATCACCCAGTACCCTTTCTTCACGATCTCATTGGGGTTCCGCCCCTGCGACCAGACCATCACCACCGCCTCCTTCGGCAGCGGAAAAGCCCCGCCCGCGTTGTACGCCTCCTCCCACACAATCGCCTTCTTCCCGCGCCCCGTCACCACCGCGTGCATCTCCGCGATGAACTTGCAGTACAGATCGTGAACGCTCTTGATCCCGAACTTCGCCTGCGCCTCTTTATAGTCGGCCGTTTTATCCAGCCCGCCCAGGCCGACTTCATCCGCGCCCAGGTGAACGTAGGGCGTGCTCTGGAACACATCCATCACCTCATTGAGCAGCGCGCTCAGCGCCTCGATCGTCTTAGGGCTGGCGACGTTCACGGTCGACCCGTTGCCCGGGATGCCAAACGAATCGTGCGCATCGGCGATCAGCCGCCCCGAATGCCCCGGCAGGTCCAACTCCGGCACCAGGTAAACCCCGCGCTCCCGCGCGAAATTCTCCAGTGCTTTGAGCTCCTCCAGCGTATAAGGCGCGACCTTCGCTTTGGCGGCCGGCTCGAACCGCGCGAACTCGCGATTGCTCTTTCCAACCTGCGGGAACTTCGTCGAGGGAAACATGAACAACTGGTCATCCGTCAGATGCAGGTGCAGATAGCGAATCTTGTAAAGCCGGCAGAGCTCGATCACCTGCTCGATCCCGCCGGGCGTGTGGTACTTCCGGCCCAGGTCGATCAGCGCCCCGCGATACGGATAGGCCGGCCGATCGGCGATGGTCACATGCGGAAGGGTGATCGCGCCGTTTTCGGTATGCAGCAATTGGAGGACTGTCGCGCTGGCCGAGGCAAGCGAGGCATAGTTTCCCGCCTTGATCGCCGCCGATTCGTTGACCTCGACGCTGTAGGCTTCATCCTTGAAAGTGGGATCGAGCTGGAGGGAAATATCGCCCGGCCGCGGCTTAGCCGAAGCCGTCGCCAGTTGCAGCCCGGTGGTCAGCGCGATTTCATCCGCCAGCACTTTCGCCAGCGGCATCAGGGAATCATCCGCAAAGACGATCCGGCTTTTCGCACCGATCTCCATCGCGCCGGCGGAGGTCTGGATCGATTTGGGCAACGGAACCAGCGCAAGCGAACCCGGCGCGGGAGTTTCGGCGGCGAGGCTGTTGGCGGCGTAAATGGGCATGGCGAGGGTCATCAGGGCGCAAAGCAGCCGGAATCTCATGTTCGACATCCTTCTTTTTTCAGACGTGCCTAACTAAACCAAATGGCCCGCTGATGTCACTTACGCAGGCGGCGGCCAATCGTTTCCAATCGGACCGGCCGATTTGAATCGCAAAACGGCGTTGGCGGAAGCATACCGGAACTCTCCGGTTTCCAGGGATTCCTTTTCAGGAGCAGGCTATGCGGCGGTATTCAGGATTGATGGTGCTGTTCGGTCTTTTGGCGATGGTCATATTCACAACCCGCTCTCCCGGAGCGGATGGCGCGGCGGGCAATCCCCCACCGCGCCAGGGCGGCGGTGGACAAGGCGGCCCGGGTGGTCCAGGCGGTGGTGGTCCGGGCGGGCCGGGCGGCGGTGGCCCGGGCGGCGGCGGTCCTGGTGGCGGCGGCCCCGGCGGCGCGCAGGGCGGATTCCATCTGATCCCGCGCTTCGCGGCCGAGAAGATGAACCTCACCGATGACCAGCTCAAGCAGATCGCCGACCTTGAAAAAGAGTGCAAAGCCAAGCTCGATAAAATCCTCACTCCCGAGCAGCAGAAGACCATGGCCGAAGCCCGCCCGCAACGTCCCGGCCAGGGTGGCCCCGGCCAAGGCGGTCCCGGCGGTCAGGGCGGCCCGAATGGCGGCGGTCCCGGTGGTCAGGGTGGACCCGGCGGCGGTGGACCCGGTGGTCAAGGCGGCCCCGGCGGTGGCGGCCCA
>JBBRTW010000023.1:0-30217 GCA_038244055.1 Tepidisphaerales bacterium
AAGCTCTGGCGGCCCCAGGCGCAGATTGGTTCGCACCAGAGGAGGTCTCTGGTGCCGGGGGCGTAGAGGCGGATGACCGCGCCGGTGGCGCTTTGGTTGCCGGGGCGGCCGGTGAGGCGGACGTTGAGCCAGTGCTTGGCGGGCAGCTCGTTGTGCCAGATGGCGGCGCTCTTCTTCTTATCGGTGCCGGCGCAGGTGACGAAATCGAGGCGGCCGTCGTTATCGATATCGCCAAAGCACAGGCCTTCATCGACCGCGGACCAGGCGATGGTCGGCAGGCCCCAGGATTGATTCATCACGGTCCAGGTGCCATCGCCCGCGCCCTGCAATACATACATGAAATACCGGCCATTGATGAGGATGTCGGGGATGCCGTCGTTGTCGATATCGGTGACGATCGCGCCGCCCCAATTGGCGGAGTGGGGGCGGTCTTTCACGGCATCGGGGATATGCACGGCATCGGGTTTGGCGGTGAAATGGCCTTTGCCATCGTTGAAGTAAATGACGATGCGCTCGCCCTCGACGCAGATCAGATCGGGGAAGCCATCGCGGTTGAGATCGCCGACACCGTGGATGCTGCCGGTTTCGCCGTCGAGGCCGGAGTCTTTGGTGATATCGGTGAAGTGGAATGCGCCGGCGGTGGCGGAATCGTTGTGGAGGATGCGCCGGCCGGGGGAGTTGTAGCCGCGGCGGGAGATGAGGAGCTCGGGGTAACCATCGCCATCGAGATCGACGGCGATCGCGCCGGATTCTTTCAGAGCGGGGATGCTATGGGGCTTGGTGTCGAATCGGCCGGGGGCAGTGCCGCGGAAGACGTGGATATCGGCGCGGGAATCGACGAGGTAATCGACGACGCCATCGCGGTCGAGGTCGGCGATGGCGGTGGCGCGGCTGAAGGGGTCGATGCGGTCATCGCGGCGGAAAGAGAAGACAGTCGCGGCCGGCGCGGAGGCCTCGGCCATCAGGGCGCGCGAGCCATTGAGATAGAGCGCGCCGCCGCCATCGTGCCAGGAGCAGAGGAGATCGAGTTTGCCATCTTCGTTCAGATCGAAGGGGAGGCGAATCTCGCCGCCGGGGTAGGGCAGATCGTTGCGGGCTTTGACGCCGCGCGACAGGGCCAGGTTCGGATCGATGGCGGTGAAACCCAGTTTGCCGTTGTTGCGGAAGAACGCGGCCGGGTTGGCGGGGCCGCTGTGGCTGCCGAGATGGAGATCGAGAAATCCATCGCCGTCGAGATCGACGAGAGTGAAGCCGCTGAGCCACCAATCGGGGAGGGCCGCACGGTGCTTGTCGATGCCATCGCCGACGCCGGATTCCCTGGTGATCTGGCGAAACGCGGGCGCGTCGGCCGGCGCGGAGGTGGCGGGCCGCGCGAGGGCGGCACAGAACAGCATCGGCAACGCGAGACGCGGTGGAGCTCTCAAGGCATCCTCCATTTCAATTTTCAGGCTCATCAAACCAGACGATGTGCAAAGCGCGAACGGACTATCGATATGAACGGCGTAGGGAGTATACTATGACTATAACCCAAACAGGAGCGCAATATTCCATCCACAGAAGAAGAACTCAAGAAAGCCCTGAAAGCGTTCAAGAAAAGACTGAAATTAACCCAGCTCGATGAAGACTCGCGGCTGGGGCGTTCGCCACTGACCGGCGCCAAGAGCAAGATCATCTCAATTCAGCCCCCATCCGGGTTCGGCAAGGAGGTTTGGGAAGACTTGGCGGATCAGGGGTTCCTCAAGCGGGATGGGGTGGGGTTTTTCGAGTTAGTGCTGGGGAAGTAGGCTCGTCTGGTGAGTACCTCATGTTTTGGCTGAACACGGGCAGCTCAACACGGGCAGGATGCCCGTGCTACGGGGGGGGTTGATGAGCGGAGGATGAGAGCTGGCCGGTTTGATGGAGCAATCGCCGGCGCAGTTTTGTACAATCACGAGACACGAACACGACCCTCTCACCGTGATCGCCGGGTGGGTGAGTGGGCGGAGGCTTACTGAATGATGTTTGAGGCCAATACGCGCCGCGGGGCGCAGCAGCGCAAGCCGGGTGCTCCGATTGCGCATCGCCGCGCTCCTAAGCTCGATCGCCTGCGTGGCGCGCTCGACCTGCTTCAGAACCTCGAACCGCGCCTGCTCCTCTGCGATCACGTCCACGATGGCACGATGGCGGTCACCTTCTGGACGCTTCCCGGCGACCCGGCCGCCACGACGGGAATTCTCGCCACTCGACCAAGTATCACCCCTTTTCAGGCGGCGGGCGGCATCGCGGTCGGCGCGAGCCCAGGGCCGGTCGTGAATGCCGCGCCCGCGGGAGCATCGCCGGCGTATTCGACGGCGGCCAATGGACTGCCGATTCTGGACAGCCTGCCGGGGGCGGCGACGGCGGTTTATCTGGATTTCGATGGGGACACCGGCTCGGGGACCACCGCCTACGATGAAGATGGGGACCCGACCACGTACAACGCCACCGAGCAGGCGAACATCGTCGAAGCCTGGCGGCAGATCGCCGGCTACTACGCGATGTTCGATACGGATGTCACGACCGCGCTGCCGACGGTGCCCAAGGCGTGGGATATCATCGGCAACAACGCCGGCGGGGCGACGGGTGGGTATGCGTATGTCGGCACGTTCCCCAATTCCGGGCCTCAGGCGTTCAACACCTCTTCGAACGCGCGCACGCGGACTTCGGGGATGGCTCATGAAGTGGGGCACGTTTTCGGGTTGAGCCACCAATCCACTTATGATCATTGGGGCACGAAGACGGCCGAGTATGCCTCAGCGCCCGATACGCTGCACGGGCCGATCATGGGCGTGGATTACAGCGGGTCGGTGCATAAATGGTTCATCGGGCATGCGTCGGGGTCGGCCAGCACGCTCCAGGATGACATCGCGGTGATCGCGGGGAAGATCAAGGCGAAGGAATCGGCGGGCGGGGATGGGATGCGGGCGGATGATTTCGCGGGGACGATCGCGGCCGCGACTCCATTGACGGTCACGGGCGCATCGCAGACCGCTTCGGGTGTTCTGGAGCGGATGAGTGATGTGGATGCGTTCTCGTTCATCTCCAGCGGCGGAACGTATGGCATCACGGCCACGCCGCCGAGCCCATCGGCCGCGGATTTGAAGCTGGAGATTTACTCGGCCGATGGCACGCTCATCGCCGCCTCCGACAATTCCAGCAATGGTCAGCAGATCGCGGTTTCGCTACCGGCGGGGACTTTCTACGCGCAGGTTTCGAGCCACGGGAATTATGGCGATCTGGGGCAGTACGATATCGGCGTTCGGGCCCTGCCGGCCGACTGGGGCAGTGTGGATATCAATCCCACCACCAACTGGGGCTACAGCGAATACGATGCCTCCACGGGTATCTACACCAACGCCGGGTCGGGCGCGGATGTGTGGGGGACGGCCGACTCGTTCCACTTCGCCTACAGGCAACTGGTGGGTGATGGGACGATCGTCACGCGAGTGACGGGCGTGCAGGCGACCGATGGGTGGGCCAAGGTCGGGCTGGACATCCGCGAGACGCTGGATGCGGGATCGAAGCATGCCTCGATGATGGCGACATCGGCCAACGGGAGCAGTTATCAGTACCGGACCTCGACCAGCGGCAGTTCATCGAGCGTGAGTACGGCCGTATCGGCCTTCACGCCGGTGTGGCTCAAACTGGTGCGGACCGGAAACGTCATCGCCGGGTACACCTCGCCCGATGGAAGCACCTGGACCAAGCTGACCCAGCAGACGATCTCGATGGCCTCGACTGTGTATGTCGGTTTGCTGACCTGCGCCCACAACTCGGGCAAGCTGAATGTCGCGACGATGGATAATGTTTCCATCACCGGCGCAGCGCCGGCGGCGGCTACGTTTAACGCGCTGCCCGCGCCGCAGAATGTGGTGTTGACGCTTCCGGCAGCGGGGACGGCGGTCAATGTCGCCTGGGATGCTGTCGCGGGGGCAACCGGCTATGCGGTCAGCCGCTCGGTTGATGGAATTAACTTCAGCCAGATCGGCACGACTACATCGGCGGTGACCACTTATGCCGATGCGCTGACGGCCGGATCGCGGCGGTATTTCTATCAGATCAGCGCCACCGATGGGACGGGCAGCTCGATTCCATCGGCCATGGGCAACATCATCAATCGCCCGACCGCGCCGACGGGTTTGAGTATCACGGCGATCAGCAACACATCCCTGGTGATCAACTGGAAAGACACCGATGGGGAGACGGGCTATCGCGTCGAGCGCTCGACCGATGGGGTTACCTACACGACTGTGACCACGGTCGCCGCCAATGTTCCCGCGTATACCAACACCGGGCTGACTTCGGCCACCAGCTATACCTATCGCATCGTTCCGCTGACCGCGGCGGGCGATGGGGCGACGGCATCGATTACGGATGTCACGCGCCTGCCCATGACGACGGGCCAGGCGTTTGATGCGATCGCGGCCACCTCGATCACGCTGCACTGGTCGGCGGTGGCGGGGGCAACCGGCTACACGATCCAGCGCTCGGCCGACAATTCGACATGGACGACGGCGGGCACGACCGATGCCGCGACGCAGACGTTCACCAACACGGGTCTGACCAAGCTCACGGAATATTTCTATCGCGTGGTGGCGACGGCCGGGGCGAACCTGGGCGTTTATCCTTCGGCGATTTTCGCGGCGACGGCGGATGTGAACCCCCTGCCGACGGGCTGGGCGATGGCGGATATCGGCAGTGTCGGCGGGATCGGCTCGGCAGGCGTTTCCGGGGGAACGTATACGCTGATCGGCGGCGGGGCGGATATCTGGAATGGCGCGGATGCGTTCCGCTACGTTTATCAGCCGCTGGTGGGCGATGGCTTCCTGATCGCGCGAGTCGCGACAATTGAGAGTACCAATGCGTGGGCCAAGATCGGCGTGATGATCCGCGAATCGACGGCGGCCGGGGCGCGCAACGCATTCATGGCGATCTCGCAGGCCAACGGAGCTACGTTTCAATCGCGCTCCAGCACCAACGGTAGTTCCGTCAGCACCGTCACGGCGGGGCTGGTTGCGCCGTATTGGGTGAAGATCGCCAGGGCGGGAAATGTATTCACGGGATCGGTATCGGCCGATGGATCGAGTTGGACCGTCATCGGCAGCGTGACGCTCAGCGGGATGTCGAGCAGCGCCTTGATCGGGTTCGCGGATACCGCGCACAACAACGCGGTTTTGAATACTTCTACATTCGATAACGTGACGCTCTCGAATGTAACGCCGACAATCGCGACGGCGGCGAAGGCGACGCCCAGCCCGGTGACGGGAACCACGACCGCGCTGTCGGTGCTGGGGGCGGACGACCATGGGGAGGCGAATCTCACCTACTCGTGGGCGGTCACTTCGATGCCCGCCGGCGCAACCGCGCCGACGTTTTCGGCCAATGGCACGAACGCCGCCAAGGCGGCGACCGCGACTTTCTTCAAAGTGGGCGTCTATCAATTCACGGTAACCGTTACCGACCTGTCCGGCCTGGCCACGACCAGCATCGTTTCGGTGACGGTCAATCCAACGGCGACCACGTTGGCAGTCGCGCCATCGCCGGCCTATGTCGGCACCAGCGCCAGCACGACGCTGAGCGCTACTGCGTTCGATCAGTTCGGCGTGGCGATGGCCAGCCAGCCGACGATCACCTGGAGCGTCACGGCGGGGGGCGGGTCGATTACTTCGGGCGGCGTATTCAACGCACCGGCCAGCGCGCAGGCTTCCACGGTCAAGGCGGCGGTGGGGTCGGTTTTCTCGACCGCGACGGTCAATACCATTGTGCCGCCGGCCGCCAGTAATCCGGTTTATGCCATCGACCATGGATCGAACATCGTTCAGTTCACGTTCAGCCGGGATGTTTCGGCCTCGCTTGCCGGCGCGGGCGGGCTGGCGGCGCTGGGGCTGACCAATCTGACCACCAGCGAAAATGTGGCAATCGCCAGCGTTTCCTACAATGCCGCGACCAACACGGCGACGTTCATCCTTCCCCCTGCGGCGGGCAACGGCAACTATCACGCGATTCTCCGGGCCTCCAGTGTCGCCGATGCGCAGGGCGTGAAGATGGCGGCGGATGTTCCTTTCGATTTCTTCATCCTGCGCGGCGACATCGATCGCGACCGAACGGTGGGCCTCAATGACCTGCTGATTCTCTCCAACAACTACGCCCTATCCACGGGGATGAGCAACGCAACCGGCGATCTCGATGGCGATGGAGGCGTGGGGCTCAACGATCTGCTGATTCTCGCGAACGGCTATGGGATGTCGCTGTCGGTCCCCGCAGCGCCGGTTCCCGCGGCCGCGCCGACGCCGGCGGAGTCGGTTGCGCCGGTGGCGTCATCCGCGACGACGCCTGTTGTTGCGACGGCGACGCCTGTTGTCACGACGACGGCCGGGGTTTTGGTTGCGCCGGTTCAGACCGGAAAACCGGTTGGCGCATTGAATTCCAAGGCCACAAACAGGCCACCCAAGGCGATGCCACCGACGCCTCCGGCGCGGCCGGTTGTTGCAGCGCCGCCGGTGGGGCGGGCGAAGAGTGCGAGTGGTGCGGCGGTCATCGCGCCAGTTGTAGCGCCGGCGGTTTTTGGGGCGGCGCGGATTCGGAATCGCGAATTGTTCAACTGAGCGGGCGATTTGGTCTTCAGCGCCGCTTGCATGGGCGGGACGCCCGCGCCACGGTTATACGGCTTCGTACTCGGGGTATTCGGGGGTCCACATGGCTTTGGCGACGGCGGGGCCGATATCGCTGTCGGCGATTTTCATGCCGATGCCGGAGTCGCGGGCTTCGCGGACGACGGCTTCGGCGATGGCCCGGCTAATGCGGCGAAGTTCGGTCACGCGCGGATAGAGCGAGCCGCTTTCGAGATCGTCGCGGGAAACGCACTGGGCCAATGTCGTCGCGGCGGCGGTGAACATCGCATCGGTGACTTTGCGCGCCTGGGAGACCAGCACGCCCAGCCCGACGCCGGGGAAGATGTAGACGTTGTTGCCCTGGCCGATGCGGATCGTGCGGCCATTGTATTCCACGGGGGCGAAGGGGCTGCCGGTGGCGACGACGGCTCGGCCGGCGGTCCATTCGATGAGATCGCGCGGGATCGCTTCGCATTTGCTGGTGGGATTGGAGAAGGGGAAGATGGCGGGGCGATCGACGTGGGCGGCCATGGCGCGGATGACGGGCTCGGTGAAGACGCCGGGATCGCCGGTGGTGCCGATCAGGACGGTGGGGTGAATCGCACCGACGGCGGCGGCCAGGTCGCCGGGCTTGGCGGGGGTCAGTCCATACTCGGCGGCCATATCGGCGGGCCAGGCGAATTCGGCCTTGGAGGCTTCCTTGAAAATGCGGCCCTGGATGAGCAGCCCGCCGCTATCGAGCACGGCGATGGCGCGGATGAGCGTCCGGCCTGCGACGCCAGCATGCTTCAGTGCATCGCGTAACTGGCGCGCGATCCCGATGCCGGCAGCGCCTGCGCCCAGGATGACGGTGCGCTGTTGATCGAGCGGGATGCCGGTGGCGCGGGCGGCCGAGAGCACGCCGGCCACGGCGACGGCGGCGGTTCCCTGGATGTCATCGTTGAAACTCGGCAGGGCATCGCGATAGCGATCGAGCAGGTCGAAGGCGTTCTGCTTCTTGAAATCCTCCCACTGGAGCAGCGCCTTGGGGAAACGCTTCTTGACGGCATTGACGAATTCATCGACCAGTTCATTGTAAGCCGGGCCGCGCAGGCGCGGGTGGGGCCAGCCGAGATAGAGTTCATCAGCGCGGAGGGCGGAATTATCGGTGCCGACATCGAGGCTGATCGGCAGGGTTTGCGAGGGATGGATTCCGGCCGCGACGGAGTAGAGGGCGAGCTTGCCGACGGGGATGCCCATGCCGCCGCAGCCCTGATCGCCCAGGCCGAGGATGCGCTCGTTGTCGGTGACGACGATGAGGCGGACATCATCGTAGGGAACATCGCCGAGGAGTTCATCGATGCGGCCCTTGTCGCCGGGCGTGATCCAGACGCCGCGGGGACGGCGGAAGAGATGGCTGTATTCCTCGCAGGCCTGGCCGACCGTGGGGGTGTAGATGATCGGCAGGTATTCCTCGATGTGGTCGAGCATGAGGCGGTAGAAGAGAACTTCGTTGCGATCCTGGAGGGCGGCCAGGCCGATCTGCTTTTCGATCGCGTCCTTCTTGCGGGAGATGCTCGCGTAGATGCGCTTGGCTTGCTGGTCGATCGTGCAGACGTCGGCGGGGAGCAGGCCGCGCAGGCCGAAGGTGCGGCGCTCGGCCTCGGTGAAGGCGGAGCCCTTGTTGAACATGGGGTGGTGGAGGAGGGTGGTGCCGCGGTAAGGGACTTTGACGGATGGGCGGCCGGTCGCATCGATATTTAATTTGTAGGATTCCATGTCGCTGACAGTAGCGACTGGCGTACAAATAGGTCAACGCGGGTGCGCGGCCGGGGCGATTATCGCACCAGCCGCATGCAACTCCGTCAATAATTATCCTATTTTTGGGTCAAAACCGCTTGTGCATGGCGGGCGAGGTATCCGCGCAGATCGGTGCTGTACTGGGTCAGGATTTTCTTGCCGAGCCCGTCTTTATCGCCGCAGCGGTAGAGGGCGCGGGCGAGAGAAACTTCGCGAATCGATGTGGAACGCGTGGAATTATCGTTGGCGTTAGCGCCCGAAAGTTCGGCGGCGCGATCGACGGTGTCGGTGGTGTAGCCCATCATCTTGGGTTTGTTCAGGAGCTCGGCCAGCGGCGCGGCGGCGGAGGGATCGCCGATGAGCTCCAGTGCCAGGGCGACGGCGCGGTGGTGGGAGAATTCGGCGGTGGCGTCGAGGAGCTTCATCTTCTTGAAAATGGCGGGCAGGCCGCGCTTATCGTGGGTGCGGCCGATGGCGACGACGAGGATGTCGATATCGCTCAGTGCGTGGCCGAACTGGCCCATGGCTTTGTAATTCCAGCCGGCATCCCATTTGTCTTTGGAATCGAGCTCGGTGATGAGCGTCTCCAGGCCGGTGGAGTCGCCGAGGATGGCGAGGGTGCGGGCGTAGGTCAGCTTATCCTTGGGATTGCCGGCGGCGGCGTAGGCCTGCTTGAGAAGGGGCATCGCCTTCTCCTGGTGGGTGACGATGACGGACATGCCGCTGCCGCTCTTGGCATCGACGATCGCCTGGGCAATGCGCTCATCGCTGAGAGGGTAGGAATCCTTCGCCAGAGCGAGCGGGCGAGGGAGGATTTCCTGCTCGGCGAACTGCTCCTGCAAAGGCGCAAGCGGAACATCGCGCAAGGCCAGGCCGGTCCGGGCGACCTGTGCGGCGATGGTTCCGGCGACGAATCCCTGGTTCTGGATATCGGCCTGCATGCGCAGGAGGGGCATTACATCGCGATGGGCGCTGATGCCCAGGCCGATGACCAGGATGCCATCGAGTCCCTTGGGCAGCAGGCAGCGATAGGGGACGTTGACCTTGAATTCCTTGGTTTGCGGATGCTCGAGGAGGAGGTAGGGATCGACGGTGAAACCGTGGGTGTCGAAATTGGACTGGGCGATGTGGATGGTATCGGGGTAGGTGCGCTGGTTGATGGCATCGGCGAGGGTCATGGTGAAGTCGCCGACGATGCGGCGGCGCTCGCGGGTGTCGATGAGCTGGCCGAGATCGAACGCGCCGGTGTACTTGCGCTTGGCGTAGGTGAGGACGTGCCAGACATCCATCACGTCCATTTCATCGACGATGGTGAAATCGGTGTTGGTGTACTGGCGACCGAGATTGAGCGGGGGAAGGCCCGTGCCCTGGAAGGCGGGCTCGTTGGGGTCCATGTAGACGGTCTGCGCGCCGGCGGCGGCGGCGATGTCGCTGTTGCCGGTGGCGTCGATGACGGTCTTGCAGAGGACGATGCCGCGGCCCTGCGGGGTGATGACGACGACGCCTTTGACCTTGCCATTTTCGACGACCGCGCCCGCGCCGATGGAGCCGTACCAGAGATCAGCGCCGGCCTCGCGAATCTGGGCGCGCCACCATTCGCCTTTTTCGATGGGATCCCAGCTCTTGAGGCCGGGGACGGTGGCGGTGAAGCCGCCCTTGTAGCCGTGGTAGTAAGAGGCGACGCGGCCGGCGGTGCCGACGCCGCCGAGGCCATGGAGGTTTTCAAGCACGAGCGTGCGGGCTTTGGCGCGGGCGGCGCCGATGCCGGCCGGCGCGCCGCCGGTGCCGCCGCCGACAACGACGACATCGTATTCGCCGATGACGGGGAGGCCGCGATCGGGGGAGTTGACGGTCTCGGGCTTGCTGAGTTGGACGCCGCGCAGGCCGCCGAGATTTTCGCCGACGGTGCCGACGGACTTGGCCTGGGCGACGGGGACGGAGGCGGCGGAGGTGACGGTCACGGCGGCGAGGGGCGCGGCGGCGACCTGCTTGGCTTCATCGGCGGCGGCCGCGCCGATGCGCTGGGCGACATCCATCATATTGACGGGGCGGACGAGCTTGGCGGCGGTTTCGCGCGAGACATCGGCGCATCCGCTGACGACCCAGAGGCGGGTCATGCCGGCGGGCCGGAAGGAATCGAGATCGACTTTGTCCGCGCCGGCCCAGGCGGCATCGGAGTGTTTGACGCCCTTCATCGGGTCAGGGGGGACCTGGAAGATTTCATCGGTCAGGAACTGGACGTTCTCGGTGGCGGTCAGATCGCGGGCGGTCTGCTCGGCGCGGGCCCATGATGCGTAGGAGCCATCGGCCATGGGAATTTTGAGCGTGTATTCGATCAGCTCGGCCGAGGTGATCGCTTCGGGCTTCTCGCCTTTCTTGGGGGCGGTCTTGGCCGCGCCGGCGACGGGATAGGCCAGGCCGGTGGACTTGCCGATGAAGGATTCGCCCTCTTTGATCTTGCCGCCGATGCTCACGAATTTGAATTCGCCGGTGCCGGAGGGATAGGCCTCGAAGGCAGCGCCGGCCATGCGGGCGGTCCAGGCGCGATCGGTGGCATCGACGACGACCTTGGCGAGGATCGCCTGGCGGCCCGAGCGGTTGGCGATGACGACGCCGGAGAGATTTCCATCCTTATCGCGCAGGACATCGCTGACCGTGGAGCCGTAGAGGAACTGAATGTTGGCGGCCAGGAGGGCATCATCGAGAGTGCGCTTTATGTGGAGCGGGCGGAAAGGCCCCTGTTTTTTCCCATCGTTGGCGGTTGCCACCGGCGTTTTTACCTCGGGGCCGCTGAAGGCCAATTCACCGATCAACAGACGCTTGGCGCCGGCCGTCTTTTTTACGGTGAACTTGACGAAGCGCGTTTTAGCGCCGATGGGCGAACTGACGGTCAGATGCTCCGCGCCGGCGGGGTCGCACTTGTAGGTGCCGATGGCTTTCCATTCGCGCTTGTCGTTGCTGGTCTCGACGGTGACGCTCTCGGCGGCGAAATCATCATCTTTATGGAAGAGGAAGATGCGGGCTTCTTTGATTTCCTGCACCGCGCGGAGATCGGCGATGAGGGCGACATCGCCGGGATACTCGACGCTGTCGGTGGCCGGGTTGCCCAAAACGCCATCGTTCAACTTGGAGGGCGGGTCCGTATCCTTGTGCTTGGCGGTGAACGCGACGCTGGCTTCATATCGAAACGCGACCGCGCCAGGATCGAATCCCGACCCCTTTTCGGTCATGAACATTTTTTTGCCGAGGTCGGTATTGGGCTGCTCGCCGGGTTCCAGCCAGAGGCGCAAGGGACCGCAGAGGTCTTCGCCCAGATAGGGACGCGGGGCGACGAGGAAAACTTTCGCGCCGGACTTGGCGGCCGCGAGGGCGGCCGAGACCGCGCCCGATCCGCCGCCGACGATGACGACATCGGTCGATGCGGCGACGGGCACCTGGCGCGATGCTTCGGCGACGGCCGGGGTCTGGGCCCGCGCCGTCAGCGCCAAACCCATGCAAATACCGATCGCGCCGGCCCACCGAACAACACTTTGCTTCATGGTCATATTCATCCTCGTCCGCCGCCATTTACAACGAATGCGCCTCCGCGACGTCGCGAAGGGGCAATTCTCGTTACCATCGCAATCAAATCGTCGTTGTCCGATTCCGGTTGTCAATTGTGCGGCGGGCGGGTTTTCTTCTTGTCCTGAGCGGCGGCGCGATTAGCATAGGGGTCTTCAATCCCTGGAGCACATCGATGAAGTCATGCCTCGCCATCGTCTCACTGGTGATTTGCCTTACGATCGCGCCGCGCTCGCTGGCCGCCGATCCACCGGAAAATCCGCTGTACGATTCAATTGTTCAGGATTATCTGGCGGGCAAATGGGATGATCTCGAGGCGACGCTCAAGGCCAAGACCAAGGAGATCAACGCCTTCGTCGGCACTCAAAAGACCGATTTGGTCTATATCCGCCAAAGTTTGTCCGAATCGCACCCCATCTGGTGGAATCAGGCCAAGGCGGGGAAAAAAATGAACTTCCGGCAGGCCGCGTGGGGGCGTTCGATGGATCTGATCTACGACCCGGCCGGTAAAGGGGGCATCGAAACCAAATTCAACAGCGGCATCCGGGAGATCACGGTTTCATGGACCAGCGGCGATATGGATAACGCGGCCGAGGCGGAGCATGGGTTTTCAAAGGGGGAACTGAACAATTCCACCGTGTTCGCGACGATCGGGCTGGCGCATGCGTGGTCGACGATCCCCACCGCTTCGATGATGAACCTGACGGAGAAGGACAAGGCGGCGCTGTGGGAGTATCTCGATTTCCGGGGGAACATCACGGGCGTTTATTACGGCAGCCCGCGCGGGAGGCAGTGGGATTTGTGGCTATACCTGCATTCGTACCAGGACAAATACGCCAAGATGGCGACGATCAATGGCCGGAAGTCGGTGGCAGTGATGTTCATGGATGAACTGATCACCAATAAAAAGAAATACCCTTCGATCAAACTGCCGGCCATTGCGGATGACGTCAGCGAGGATAAATTCGCGCTGGCCCTGTCGAACGCGATCGAGAAAGCGCACTGGACCCTGGCGGAGGACCGATCGATTCGCGAAGCGGCCAAGGCGCTGGGGACGGCGAACGACACGCTGGCCAAGATGCAGGGGAGGGTCAAATTCTCCAATGGGACGGAGATGGCGCTGGATCCGGAGGCGGATGGGGCGCTGAAGGGGAAGCGGGAGGGGTGGTTGAGGAAGCAGAAGTAATGTTGCCCGTGACACGGCCGTCCCGGCCGTGCGAAGAGCGCGATGTACTAAGGCGTTTGGCTATTGTGAACTCTTCGACTTCAATCGCCCTCTGCATGGGCGGGACGCCCATGTCACGAAGTTACTTCACCGGCGTATGTGAAATCAGCAGTTCATCGCCGTCATGGGGAACCTCGCGGACCGCGCCGATGCCCTTGGCGTAATACTTGTACTCGGTCGTTCCATCGGCGAGATCCTCCTTGATTTTCAGGCAATCTTTGTAGGTGCCGGCCGGGGTTTCGACTGTTTCTGAGAGCGAGATGACCTCGTTCTTCTCGCTGATGTCGTTCGACACATCCTCAGCGCGGAATTTCATGCCGACCTTGGGGGCCGCGGGCATGAGAACGCCGGGGACCTGGGTGTCCTTGCCGAAGAGCCATGCGCCATCGTGGCCGACGACTTTGCCATCCCGGTATTCATCCACATCCTCGCCGAGGTAGTAGACCGTGCCGTTGTCATCCTGGGCGATGTAGTCGAGCGTGACTTCAGAGAGTTTGCCATCTTCGAAATCGCGATCTTCCAGCACCAGCGCGGCCACTTCCTGATCGCCGATCTTGAAGGTCTTATGAAGGTCCAGGCGGACGGTCCGCTCGATGCGGGTTTTCTTGCCGCCTTCCTTGCCTTCGAGCACATCCTGCTTGAGGGAGGACAGAGGAAGATATGGGTTGGTGATCTGGGTTGGGCGGGTGAACTTCACACCGGCCAACAGTTTCTGACCCCGAATGACGCGCTCCGCAGCCAGGTCGGCCGCATCATCCGTCTTGGTCTCGACGAGCTTGCCATCTTCGGTAATGACCAGGTCCTTGATGTTGCCATCCTTGTCCTTGACCTGCGCCTCGTAGACGGCCTTCCCATCGCGCACTTCCGATTCCTTATCGACCGGGCCTTCTTTGCCGCCATTGGCCAGGACTGTATCGCGGACGGGCTTGGGAAGGTCCTCCCATTTCTGCGCCTTGCCGGCAAAACAGGGCAGGGCCATCGCGCACATGGCCGCCAGCGCAACCGCGATTCCGACGCCACTAAAAATCGATCGATGGTTCTGCTTCTTCATTGGTTCTCCTTCAGTGTGTTTCGAGACGAGCCTCATTCGAAACGGGCTTCCCATGGCCACGCGGGACGTGCAAGCATTGCGAAGCGTAACTGTTGATGATGACGAAATCGTGAATGTTTTTGACAATTCCGTCCGAATGTCGCGATTTCTCGATGGCACTGTCGTGGGAACGGGTTGCGCTGCGTATCGGGATTATTCAGAAATAGTGTCTTGGAAAGCACTCAACATGGGCAGGATGCCCATGCTACGGTTTCAAAACATACTCCATCAGATCCGCCAGATCCTGTTTGCTCATTCCTTCTTCGAGGCCTTCGGGCATCATCGATTGGCCGGCGCTGCGCATCGATTTGATCTGGGCGCGCGAGATGGTTGATTCCATCCCCCCTGCCATGCGCAGGGTTACCGCGGCCGGGGTTTCGGAGATGATGATCCCCACCTGCGAATCGCCATCGCTGGTTTCCACGATGAATGCCATGAAGCTCGCGGCCACCTCGCGATTGGGGTCGAGGATATTGGTGAGCAGTTTGTCCTTGCCCGAATTCCGCACGGTTTCCAGATCGGGCCCGAGCGCGTTGCCCTGGCCGGCGATCCGATGACAGGTTGAGCACTTGGAAAGATATATCGCCTGCCCGCGCTTTGCATCGCCCGCCAATTCCATCGCCGGTGAAAATGTTTTGACCACATCTTCGCGCCGGCCTTCGGGGACTTTCATCACTTTCCCGACCAGGTCCTTGACGGCTCGATCGGAACTCTGGCGCAGCGCGGACACCTGCGAGCCAGATAATTCCGAGGGGCGGATTTTCCCCTCATTCACCGCCTGCAGCAGCGCTTTGGCGCGGGCCGGTCGTTTCACCATGAGCGCGGCGGCCGCCTCGCGAAGTTTAGGCGGCAATTCTTTCCAGCGGCCGATCAGCAATCCGGCGAGGTCACCCTCATCCTGCATGTCCAGCCCAGCCAGCGCCGCGGCCTGCACCTCCGGCGGCTGCCGCGCTTCCAGCAACTTCAGCAGATCGGCCGAGTGAATATTCCACGCGGTGTAGCCCAGCACCGATGCCGCGGCCGCTCGCGCGGAGGGATCGGCCTTCTCATCGGCCGCCAGATCGGCCGCCTTGTCGATGATGCCGGCCGCTTTCACCGCATCCAGGGCAACGCCCGCCCGGCGCGCGCCGGCCGCGAAGGAGCGGGCGATCAGCATCATCTCGGCCGCATTGGCATCGCTGGCCGCGGCATCGAGGATTTCGGCACCCTCGGCCCCTTCCGCACGCGCGCCAACGACCTCCGCCAGTTTCGGGAGCATCGCCCGCGCCGGGGCATCTTTGCCGCCTCCATCGATCGCCTTGAAGAGCGCGATCGCCCGGCCGCCGGCGCTGGCGGCGTTCATGACCGCGGCCGAAACCCATGGATCTTTCGCATCGACGGCGGCGATCTTGGCCAACGCTGAAATCGCAGTTATTTCGGCCGGCTCATCGGCTGCGCCGGAGCGTTGCAGCGACAGAGTCAGCGCTACCTGGTACCGCACATCGATTGACGGATCGCCTGCAAGACCGAAGACCTTTGGCAGCAGCTTCGCAGAAGCCGCATTCGCATCGGCCGGCCCACCAATCAACTTTTCCGCCAGTCGAACGCCCTCGCACCGCAAGCGCGGGTCGGTATGATTCATCGCCAGCAGCGCATGCTCGGATTTCAGTGCGCCGAGTCCGTCCAGTGCATGCAGACCATGCAGAACACCCAGTGGTGAAGAATCGTTGATCAGCTTTTCCAGCTCTCCCATCGCCCCCCTATCCTGCCGCGCACAGATCAACCGGGCGGCCGTATCGCGGGTCCAGCCATTGGTGCTGGCCAGTTGCGCGACCAACTCGGCCACAGTCGCCTTCGCGAGTTTCACCTGCGGCGGGCGCTTCCAGCCATCGGCGACGACCCGCCAGATGCGCCCGCGATCCCGGCCGCTGGTCAGGTCGAGGTATTTCTTCATATTGTCGGGCAGGCTCCAGGGATGCTCGATGGTCTCGCGATACATATCGATCACATAGAGGCAGCCATCGGGTCCGTTGGCCATCTGCACGGGACGAAACCAGGTATCGGTGCTGGCGAGAAATTCGCTGGTCTGCTCATCGGCCGGGCGCTCGGCCTTGACGATCGCGCCGCTTGCGCGAATCTTTTTGCGATGAACGAGATTTCCGCCGGCATCGCCGATGAACGCATCGCCAGCGAAATCCGGCCCATACGCATCGCCCCGGTAAATCACAGCGCCGGTCGCGCCCGTGAAATAACCGGCCGAGCGCCCGCCGCCTTCGATCGGCCCGGGAACCAATCCCGACACGCGCCATTTCGTGCGAATCACTCGCCAGGGCTCCTCCGGGCTGGCGCGATAGACCTCGGCGGCCGGGCCGTCAACCGGGATATCCAGCAGTGGCGGCGGCATGGGAGCGAGCGAGTTGCCGGCCGCGTATTTCGCATCATAAGCGAACGCCAGCAGATGCCGGCTGTTCGAGCAGAGGTAGAGATGGCCCCAGTCATCGAATGATAAACCATGCTGACCGCCGCCATTTTCCGCTTCGATCGAACCCGAGCGCGGATCGAATACGAACCCCTTGCCGCGCAATTCAAGCGGCATTGCTTCATTCTTCTGCCTTCTGCCTTCATCTTTTCCTTCCCGAACTCTGAACCCCGAACCCTGAACCCTCACCACCTTTCCCCCGCTCGTCGAGGCCGCGCCGTGAATTCGATTGTCCAATCCCCAGTTAAAACTGTTCAAAAGCCCCTGAACGTTCAGCCGAGCCTGACCGGCCGCGAAGCCGGTGTAGACGATGCGCTTCACATCGGCCACGCCATCGCCATCGGTATCCTTCATGTACCAGATGTCGGGCGTGCAGCCGACGAAGACACCGCCATCCCAGGGAATGATCGCCGTCGGCCAGCCCAGACCATCGGCGAAGACGGTTGATTTGTCGTAGAGGCCATCGCCTTTGGAGCTTTCGAGCAGGCGGATTCGGCCGAGTTTCTGGTCGCGCAATTCGGGGAATGGGTAGTCGCGCATTTCCACGACATAGAGGCGAGAGTCTTCATCGAAGGCCATGGCGACGGGCGACGCGATCTGCGGCTCGGAGGCGCAGAGTTCGGCATGGAAGCCTTTGCGCAGTCGCAGGGTCTCGGGGGCGTCGGCGGGTAAAACGGGGGAAACGCGCGGGAGGTCCTTGGCGGTGATTTCGGGTTCGCCGGCGGGGGTGGAAGCTGATACCAGGTTGATGATCGTCAAGAAAACAACGGTCGCCAGCGGCCGAAATTGAAGACCCCTCGCCCTCTCCCCGACGCGATTGGCCGGTTCAACTTTGGGAAATGGACTGGCACGTCTGGGAGAAGGGACAAGACGCGGTTTGTTTGGAGATGAGCGGGCGATGCGAGAGGTCAGCGGATTTGCCTGCGCCATGGGTGTGGATTATGACGCACAATATGCCCGACCGCACGACTAAACTTTCGCGTCGATCATTTCTGGCGGTAACGTGTGTCGCGGTGGCCGGGTGTCAGGAAGCGAATCACTCTCACAGAAACGCCGGACGGCCCTCAGGCGCGACTCCCGACACGGCACTCGATGACACTGATGAAATCATCGATATCCACCAGCACACCAACTACTCCGGGCGATCCGATGAGCAGCTTCTCGCCCATCAGAAAAACATGGGTGTCGGCTATTCCATCCTCCTGCCAGCCGGCCACCCCGTCGAGCGGCCGGCGACGCACATGGGCAAATCGAATGGGCTGGCCGCCCAGTGCGGGCCGAATGAGACGTGTTATCGAATCGCCCGCGAGCATCCCGATCATTTCGGATTCTTCGCCAATGAAGTGCCCGATGCCGAAAGCGCCACGGCCGAGATCGAGAAATATCTCAAGCTCGGCGCGATGGGGATCGGCGAGATGAAATTCAATGTCGATGTTGAATCGCCGGCGATGGAGCGGATTTACAGCCTGGCACAGGAATACGCGGTGCCGGTGCTGCAACATTTTCAATATGGCATGTACAACCACGGCTTCGATAGATTCTGGCGGATTTTGGCGCGGTTTCCGAAGGTGAATTTCATCGGACATGCCCAGACCATGTGGGCCAACATCGACTCGGCCGCCGATCCCAAAGTGCTCTATCCGAAAACGAAAGTGATCTCAGGCGGATTGACGGATCGCTACCTGCGCGACTACCCGAATTTCTACGCCGATATCTCGGCCGGGTCGGGGCTGGGAGCTTTGTTGCGCGATGAGGAGTTCGCGCGGGGGTTTTTGCTCGTGCATCAGGACAAGATTATGTTCGGGTCGGACTGCAACGACCGAATCGGCAAAGCGCCGGTGTGCCAGGGGGCGCTGACGATTGTGGCGATAAAGAGGCTGGCGCTTTCGTTGGAGATTCGGGAGAAGATTTTCTGGGGAAATGCGGGAAAACTGTTCTGTCCGGCGGACTGGCGGAGTGTGATCCACGGCGTAGAAAAATGACGGCTGATCGGCTCGAGTTTTGGGTGCCATGCTTAGACCCCGCCGAGAGTTGCATTCGCCACGAGAACGATGCCAAATCGGCGGGGGATAAGCATGCGGGCGGATTGCGCGAAGGAAAGTTTTTCGATATGCAGCGCCCAGCATGCTTATCCCCGCCGATGAAGCCTTGAGCGCGCTGGGGCTCAATGGGCGGCGGGTCTAAGCATGGCACCGGAGGCACCTATGGCACCGATGGCACCCGAGGCGGAATCAGGCGATAGATCTGTCACGGCATCAAATACTTCACACACACCGGCCCGCCCACCTCCAGGGTCGATCCCGTCGGCGTGAGTCCGCCCGTCGTCTGATCGATCTTGAAGACGACGATATTGTTCGAAGTCTGATGGGCCGCGATCAGATATTGGCCGGTGGGGTCGATCGAAAAATTACGCGGAGTTTTGCCGCCCGAGGCCACATGGCCGGCCGGGGTCAATTTTCCGGTGGCCTGATCCAGTGCGAAAATCGCGATGGTGTCGTGGCCGCGATTGGAGCCGTAGACGAACTTGCCGGAGGGGTGGACCTCGATGTGGGCGGTGCTGTATTTGGGGTCCTTGGCGGTGCCTTCGGGGAGAGTGCTGACGGTCTGGATTTCGTTGAGCACACCCTTCTCGCCATCGTAGGTGAAGGCGATGATGTACATGCCCATCTCGTTGATCAGGTAGGCATACCGGCCATCGGGGCTGAAGGCGAAATGGCGCGGGCCGGAATTGTCGGCGACCTTTGCAAACGGCGGCTCATTCGGCGCGAGCGAGCCCATCTCCGGGTTGAACTTGTAGATGAAGACTTTATCCAGCCCCAGGTCGCAGGCCAAGGCGAAGCGGTTGGCGCGATCGAGATTAATCGAGTGGGCGTGCGGGCCTTCCTGACGCTTGGGATTAGCGCCCTTGCCCTGGTGCTGGACGAAGGCCGATGCCTCGCCCAGTTTCCCCTCGGCATCGATCGGCAGGCAGGCGACACTGCCGGTCCCATAGCAGGCGACCAGCGCGTTTTTGCCGGCGCTATCGACCGTGACAAAGCACGGGCCGCCGCCGACGGTGGATCGCTGGTTGAGGAGGGTTAAGGTGTGATCGGCATTGATGGCGAAAGCGGAGATGACGCCGCCCTTCTTGCCTTTGAAATCATTGACCTCGCCGACGGCATAGAGGAACTTTTTCGAGGGCGCGATCGCGATGAACGAGGGATTGGCGACTTCGCCGGCGACTTTCATATCGCTCAGCGTCCCCTTGGCCAGGTCGAGTTGGGCGGTGTAGATGCCTTTGCTCTTCGGGCCGGTATAGGTGCCGAAATAGACGGTGACCGAGCCGTCTTTGGCATCGGCCGCGGTGGCGGCCGGCGCGAAAGTGGCGAGGGCGAGAATGCAGGTCAGGGCGACACGAGCGATGGATCGGATCACGGTGGGGCTCTCCTTTGAGGCTTTGGGAACGCGACGCTGGGGATTTTCCCTGTTTGGGCGGGTAAATCCAGTCCGCACATGAGTATTACTGCTCGAAGGGCGTATTTGTGTAACAATGACGTGCGCCGGCCGCGTATAACCGGCGACTTGGTTTATTCTGATTGAACCAGAGCCAAATCACATCCTTCATTCCAGGAGATTCATCTATGCGATTGGGCGACACATTTATCGGGCGCTGGGCAGGTCGATTGGCCGGTTGCGCGGCGGTTTTGGCGATGACCTTTGCCGGGACGACCGCCCTGGCGGGCGCGGCCAATGCAAAACACCTGGCGGCCGATACCAAGTGGTACATCCATCTCGATGTCGAAGCGGCGAAGGAAACAGTCCTCTACACGCAGATGCTCGATGTCGCCAAGCAGCAGTTCCCGCTCGAAGAAACCCTGGCCCAGCTCAAGGCGGCCATCGGCGTCAACCCGCTGACCGATATCAGCGGCATCACGATTTACAACAATTCATTCGAAAAAGACGTGGCCGCGATTCTGATCTACGCCAAGGTCGACCAAAACATGCTGGCCAACGCCGTCGCCCAGAATCCCAACTACAAGGAAACGGACTACAACAAGCACAAGGTCATGACCTGGACCGACCCCAACGATGGCAAAACCAAGACCGGCAGCTTTTACGGGGATGGCCTGGTGATCATGGCGGACAAGGTCGATACGCTCAAAGCCGCGATGGATGTCCTCGATGGCGCCAAGCCCGCGGGCAGCGAGTTGGTCAAGACGCCGGCCAAGGGATCGTTCCTCAATGCCTCGGCCAAGCTGGGCGAGGCTAACGATCCGAATATGTCGAAGCTACTGTCGGCGACGGATGCGGCCACCGCGACGATCAGCGAAGTCGGCGGCATCCTCAATGTCTCGCTGAATCTCACCGCCAAGACTCCCGAGCAGGCGACGCAGGCGCGCACCATGCTCGAAGGCATCAAGGCGATGGGCCAGCTCGGCGCGGCCGATGTTCCCACGGCGGCCGGATTGATCCGCAGCGTCAAGCTGGCGGTCGATGGCGCCAAGATCAACATCAGCTTCGAGCACGATTCCAAGGAAATCATCCAGACCCTGCAAAAACTCGATGCCGAGAAGAAGGCCAAGGACGCGCGGAACAAGAATAACGGCGGCGCGGGACGCGATGGCCTCGACCCCAAACCCGTTGCCCCGTCGAAAGGTTTGTAGAATCTTCAGGGTCAGGAGCCGGCCACCAACAACGCCGATTCGCTGACAGTCGTTCCCCGGCTCCTGACCCTTTCCTGCCGACCCGTCGGAAACTTCCGAAACGCGAAACGAGCTTCGTTGTCGTCCGCCCTTCCAACTTCGCTCGATACCCTCTCCGATGAGGAACTGGCCTCGCGCGCGCTCAAGGGCGCGCGGGAGGCGTTCAATCATCTGGCCATCCGCCACGAGACCCGTCTCTTCCGCTTTCTGTCGAAAAACGCGGCCAATACCTCCGATGTCGAGGATGCCATGCAGCAGGCGATGGTCAAAGCTTATGTGAACCTCCACCGCTACGACTCGCGCTGGAAGTTCACCACCTGGCTCTACACCATCGCCCTGCGCGAGCTGCGCACCATCGGCCGGCGCGCTGGAGCCGGGCCGCGGATGTCTTCCATGGATCAGGCCCAGCATCTGACCGATAGCGGCGCGGGCGATGCGGCCGGGCAGCTCGCGGCGCGCGATGATGGCGCGGATATGTGGGCCTTGGCCAAGCGCGTGTTGAACCCGCAGCAGTACACGGCGCTGTGGCTGCGATTTGGCGAGGATTTGGCCCCGCGCGAGGTGGCCAGGGTGATGCGCCGGCCGAGGATTTGGGTGAGCGTAACATTGCATCGGGCGTGTGCGGCATTGCGGGAAATCGCCGATCAGCAGGCGGATCGGCCGGGAATCGCCGGCGAGTCTCACGGCGCCGGTAAATCCAATGGAGCCGGAACATCTCACGGAGGAGAAACAGATCGAAAAACCAGGCCCCCGCGCGAGCGGGCGGCCGGAGGTGTGTCATGAAATCGTTGTTCAAGATGTGGCGCGATGTGGATGAAGCGGATCCGATCGCGGTGCAGTTGCGCGCTGAGGCTGGGGCGGGCGATCCCGCGGTCCCGGCCGGACTGCGCAGACGGGTCATTTCGGCATTGGCGGCCGCCGAGCCCGCGCCGCGAACTCGCGCGCTCGACTGGTGGCCGGCGGGGATCGCGGCCGGGATCGTCGCCGGCGTGATCGTGGCGATCGTGTTGATTCATCAACCCGGCAAGACGCCCAGTATTGGTCATGGCACCATTGCCAAAAAGCTTCATCCGTCCAATGAGAAGGGTGCTTCGCCGACACCTTTTGCCCTGGCCCAGCAGTGGATCGATGACCCGCTCGAAGGCGAGCTGCGGAATTTGATGAACGATTTGTCGAGGACGACGGATACGGTGACCAACGTCCTGCCTTCGGGCTCGAAACGGAAGGCAGCGATAGAGCCGCCAGGGAATGGGGCATGATCGTCATTCCAAGCCGTCATTCTGAGGGAGTTTAGACGACCGAAGAACCTGGCCTGTCCGTATTGGTCCATTCATGCTGGCGAGAAGTCCGCGACGCAGAAGCCGGATGCTTCGGTCGTCTATACTCCCTCAGCATGACCCCGCCCTACTTCCCCTCATCCTTCAAAAACCGGCTGATCCCCGGCTTGAAAATCACTTTTCCCTCGACCACGACCAGTTCTTCATCCAGGAAAAGCTGCACCGCCTTCGACAGCACCTGCCCTTCCAGTTCCAGCCCGTTGCGCTTCACATCCTCGAGCGTGTCCGTGCCGACCTTGATGTGGAACACATCCTGCAGAATGACCGGCCCTTCATCCAATTGTTCGGTCACGAAATGCGCCGTACAGCCGTGGACGCGCACGCCGCTCTCGAACGCCTGCTTATAAGGCGCAGCACCGGGGAAATAAGGCAGGAGCGAGGGGTGAATGTTGATGATCTTGTGCTTGAAATTCCGCACGATTCGCGAGGGCAGGATGCGCATATAACGCGCCAGGACGATCGCATCCGCCTTGGCGGCCGCCAGTTGCTTGCCCAGCCATTCGAAATGCACATCCAGGTCATCGTGCCCATGCCATGAGAATGTGAATCCCTCGCGCTTGGCCTCCTCCGCAAGATCGGGATGGTTCGAATAAACGCCGACGATCTCAGCGTTAATCCGGCCATGGCGGTAGTCCTCGCCGAGTTGCTCCAGGCAATGCGGCTCCTTGGAGACCAATATCGCCAGGCGTTTCTTGCGCCGTTCGCTGTGCAGGTGGACGCGGACTTCCATGCCGATCTTCCCGCCCAGTTCCAGCAGGCCGGTGATCAGGGCCGAAAGGTCGATGTTGATCTCCTTGAGATCGACCAGCATGTCCATCACGAAAAACCCGTAATGCACCCCCTGCGACAGGTCCTCGATATTGATCCCGCGGTCGGCCATGTAGGTGGCGAACTGCGCGACCACGCCCTTCTGGTCTTTCCCCATGACGCTGACGACGGCCAGTACCTTCTGTGGCACGAGATGCTCCGTTGGTAAAAATGTGGGATTGGAGTGTACTGGAATGATGAATGGCGTAAAGCGGCGGTGTGTATCGGACGCTTTTTCGCGGCCGCCCAATTATAGGAACCGCATCGTTGGTCTCCGAGATCAACGGGCCGGCAACCTTCAAGAAAAAACTTGGTGATTTTGGCTTTCCTTTCCATTTGTTGTGGCCGGTTATCCCTCCCACGCATCATACGAGTTGCCCATTCGCCAGATTAAGGTCGGTATCTCCCCGACTCATTATTAATGCCCCTCAAATCTTGGCCGCCCGCTAATTGAGGTTGTACGCTTCTGCCACTCGCCGACTGGCCCGATGAAGATCGCGGGCTTCCCCCGACCTGGGGATGGAAGGAAGGACGAAACCGCGAAGTGTTTTCCGGCGTCCTTAGGTCAAACCAGTACGTCTTTATTTCAGGAGTTCGCAATGTCGAAGCGCATGCTTCCGATCCCGGGGTCGTCTCGCCACAATCGGCCGGCCTCGCCCATGTTCGATTCGCTCGAGAACCGCAGCTACATGACCGTCGGTCCCACCACGATCGCCAACGCCTCCTCCAACGACAGCGTTTACGAATCCGCCACCGGCGATCTTCATGTCATCTACTACAACACCGCCACCAGGAATCTTAATTATCAGCAGTTCCACGGTGATGGCACCTCCGAAGCACCCGTCACGATCGACGCGGCCAACGATGTCGGCCAGTATCTCTCGCTGGCGGAAGATTCCACCGGCGTTCTCCACGCCGCCTACTACGACGGCGTCAACGGCGACCTGAAATACGCCCGCCGCGACCTGGCCGGCACCTGGTCGACCGAGGTCGTCGAATCCAAGAACACCGTCGGCCTGTATCCCTCGATCGCGGTCGACGCCAATGATGAGCCGGTAATTTCGTATTACGCGAAAACAGGCGGAAATCTCAAGGTGGCCCGCTTCGATGGCTCGGCCTGGAGCAATACGGTCATCGACTCAACCGACGATGTCGGCCGCTATTCCGCGCTGGCGCTGAATCCCGTCAACAACCTCTTTGGCATCTCCTACGAGGACTCGACCCTCGGCCACTTCCGCTATGCCCAGGAAGCCTCCAACCACACTTTCAGCGCGATCACCGTCGATGCCACCACCAAATCCGGCGGCGGATACACCTCGCTCAATTTCCAGAACGGCAACCCCGCCTTCTCCTATTACGATGCTTTTAACGCCGATCTGAAGTACGCCGAGCGCTCCTCCAAGGGCAAATGGTCCACCGCGGCCATCGCCACCAAAGGCTCCCAGGGACTCTACTCCGACCTGGCCTACACCTTCGACACCAATCAGCCGGCGATCGTCTACTACAACAAGACCGCCGACAACGCGACCCTCGCCTATCGCACCCCCGGCGGCGTCTGGAACTATGCCGTTCAGCTTACCGGCGGCGGCCGCAATGTCTCGGCGACCGATAGCCCCAGCGTCAACGGCGGCGTGCCGGACCTTTTCCTGGTCTATACCGACAGCGCCAGCGGCGGCCTGATCGTCGACACGTTCTAATCCCACCCGGCCGGATGCCGATCCTCCTTCCCCGAGGGGCCTTGCGTTCGACGACGCGGGCCCCTCTTTTATTGAGGGAATTTCCGGGATTTATCGATCTTGCGAACCTATTATCGGAACGACGAACATCGGCGATTTGCCGCCGCGCGAATTCGCGCGCGTGTTGAGGATTATCATCCCGCATTTGCAATCTCCACTTTGCAAGATTTTTTTTGCCTCCCGCGATTGCCGGTGTAGTCTTGTTTCACGCCCAGCAGATTCCGGGGCCATCCTTGAGAGCCCCACAAAACTTCGATGACTGATGCGAAACCGGGACGTCGATCCCGCCGTCTTTATATCGAAGAACATATTCATTCGAACAGGAGATTGGCAATGTCGAAGTTCAACTCGGGGAAGTCCAGCAAAGCCGTCCGCCCCACCGGCCCCATGATCGATACGCTCGAAGACCGCCGCTACATGACTGTCGGCCCCGCGACCATTCCCAGCGGCACCTCCAACGACAGCGTCTTCGACACCAACACCGGCAATCTCCACGTCATCTACTACGATAACGCCGCCAAGACCCTCAAATACCAGCAGTTCCACAACAACGGCACTTCCGACCCGGCCGTCACCGTCGACTCCGCGCAGTTCACCGGCCAGTATCTTTCGCTGGCCGAGGATTCCACGGGCGTTCTCCATGCGGCCTACTACGACGGCATCAATGGCGACCTGAAATACGCCTCCCGCACCGTCGGCGGCGTCTGGTCGACCCAGGTCATCGACTCCAAGACCACCGTCGGCCTCTATCCTTCGATCGCGCTGACCACCGGCGATCTACCGACCATCGCTTACTACAACAAGACCAGCGGCAACCTCAAAGTCGCAGCCTTCAACGGCTCGACCTGGGCGCTCAGCACCGTCGCCAGCACCGATGATGTCGGCCGCTATCCGAGCCTCGCCTTCAGTCCCACCACGCACCGCTACTCCATCGCCTACGAGAATTCCACGCTCGGCCACTTCCTCTACGGTGAAGACACCGGCGCGGGCTTTGCCGTCACCAACGTCGATTCGAACACGACCGCCGGCGGCGGCTACATCTCCCTGAGTTTCAATCCGGTCAGCAACCAGCCCGCGATGAGCTACTACGATGCCTTCAACTCCGATCTGAAATACGCCGAGCGCTCCAGCCGCGGCAAATGGACTCCCTACGTCGTCGCCCCAAAGAGCTCGCAGGGCCTCTACACCGACCTCGCCTGGACCTTCGACACCAACCAGCCCGCCATCGCTTACTGGGCCAAGAGCAATGATTCGGTCATCCTCTCCTACCGCAAACCCGACCAGACTTTCGTCTTCCAGACCCAGGTCACCAACGGCGGCCGAAACCTGTCCGTCACCGACGGCCTGAGCATCAACGGCCAGAAGCCCGACCTTTTCCTGGTGTACACCGACTCGATCTCCGGCGACCTCAAAGTCGGCACGTTCTGATCGAAATTAAATAGTCCTCCTTCCCCCTGAGGGGTCCGCGACCAAGGACGCGGGCCCCTCATTTCATTGAAATTGTCGATCAGGGGCTGGCCTCGGCCGGCGCTGGCGGGAATACCAGATAGGGCGACAGCGCCTGTGTCGTGGCCTTGCCGATCCCTTTAATGCGCATCAGGTCTTCAGGTCTTGCGAAGGCGGGTTGGTCGGGATGGTCGGTCTGGAATTGGTCCCGGTAGGCGACGATTTCGCGGGCGTGCTTCTCGCCGATCACGGGCAATGCCGCCAGGGCCGGCCAGTCGGCGGTGTTGGGGTCGATGCGCGGGGCGAGTTCGGCGGCGCGGGGGCCGGGCGCGGGCTGGGGATCGGCAATACGCGAGGGCTGGTTGAAGGCGCGGATCAGAAACCACGCGATGACCAGGATGAGGAGGATGGCGAGGGCGGCGCGCTGGCGCAACGTCCAGGGCAGGAAGCGATCGAGGCGCGGAGCGGGAGGCGGGGAAGAGGATGAGTTGGATGTTGGGGGCGAGGTATCCACGGGAATTTTTTTTTGATGCGAATGTCGCGAACATGGGCAAGATGCCCATGCTACGGCGGGTCATTCGGGCTTGGGAGGGGCGCCAGGCGCGGCGGGCGCGGCCGGGGCAGCGCCGGCGACGGGCTTTCGGCCGGTCCACTGGTGAAACATCTCGCGCATCTTGTGCAGGCGGTCGAAGACGGGCTTGGGCTGGAGCGTATCATCGAGCAGGCCGCCGCCGGGGAGGGTGTGGCCGATGTCGGCGAGGTTGGCCCAGGCGATCGACTCGACAAAGGGCTTGGACAGCGCCGTTTTGTAAACGGCCTCCATCCAGTCGGCCTGAAGTTGCGGGTCCCAGGGGCGGTGCCAGCGCCCGCCGAGGGCGGGATCGAGCCGGCCGCCACTGGCATCGGACGGATCCGCGCCGGCGCGGCCTGGCGAACCGATGGCGGTCAGGAAGAGCGGGCGGCCGAGCGTCGAGAAGCGGTCCAGCATGGCGCTGATCTGGAAGAGATCGCGCGCGAATCGGCCGGGCGCGGGGACGCCCATTTCCATCTCCAGCCCGAAGGCTTCGAAATTGATGCCGGCCTGGGCGACCATCTCGGCATAGAGCATGGGCGGAACGGAATTGTTCGGGCGGGCGTGATATTCGCCGAAGGGCTGGGTGAGGGTGATCAGCGTGCGGGCCGTGGGGAGCATGTTCTTCACATGCGCCACCAGCAGGCGCGTCAGTTCGATAATCTGCTCGAAGGTCAGCGTGAACGCGCGGTTGGTGTGGAAGCCGCTGGCGACATTCCAGACCGCGACAGCTTTGCGATAGCGATGGACGACCTTTTGAACGAATTCGTACGCCAGCTCGCGCAGGGTGTCGAAATCGTGTTCCCATATGAAGAGCCAGTCCGGCACCTGCCCTTCATTAAAATCGATCAGCGGGCCGGCGATGATGGGGATGCGCCGGCGGGTGAGCATCTCAACCCATTCATCCAGCGCCTCGGTATTGAAAGCCCCCTCCTCGGGCTGGATCTGCTTCCATGACATCGGCAGCACGACGTAGTCAAAATTGTTGACCAGCGATTCCTTGTACTTGGCGTTCTGAACGGAGGAATCCACCCGCGCGCCGAAGATATGCTTGACGAAGGTATTGCCGGCGCGGCGGCGATTGATGAGCAGATCGCCGTGAAAGGCCGCGAGTTGCTCGGAGAGATCGAGGCCGGCCGTCAGCGCCTGGTCCGCGAAGACCGACGCCTCACCCGGCAGATCGAGTTTGCCCAGCGCATCGGCGAAGATATTCTGGGCCTCGCGAAAGCGGACATTGAACCGCTCGGCGCGGGGGAAGTCGAAGAGGTTCCAATCCTCTTGCTTCTGCATGATCTTCATCAGGCGGCAGCGGGCAAGTTCGACATTCAAGTTGTAAGGCTTGTCGCGCGGCGGCAGGCGCGTGGTTTCGAGTTGATAACTGCCCTGCGGGCCGCTGTCCCACAGGAGCGACAGGCCGACGGCATGATCGTCCGTGCGGTTGACGACGAGCAGGCCATCCTTGAAGACGACATCCCCCGAAATGGGAACGCTCTCCGGCCCCATGGCCATGGCCGCCGTCGGCGTAAACGCGCTCAGACGGGCTCCATCGCGATAAATCTCGAACTTCACAGGCATAAGGTGCGCTCAAATCGCCCCGCGCGCAGGGATTCCACCACGGGCAATCCGCATCTTAGCAGACCGGGGCATTGTCTCCAATGCGGGCAGCGCATGATAAAACCCCTTGCGTGAAGGGGTTTTTAGGCAGAGGCCGAGGTGGGATTCGAACCCACGAATAACGGATTTGCAATCCGTCCCCTTAGACCACTTGGGTACTCGGCCGGATGAGAAAATGTATTGGGAGCGCGGCCCATTCACGAGTGAAACGAACTGCATTCCCGTGCTAACTCATATATTGTAGCCCCGTTGCGTGGGGTTGCAAGATGACGGTTTTGTCTTGGGAATGTACAGGGGTCGTTTGCGGGGCAGCGCACGGAAATGGCCCGGAATGCGCATGTCTTGGTTTAACAGGTGGCCTAATGAGTCACACGAATTTGATGCGGCATCCGGCTGATAGCGGGTGCCGGTCTTCAATTCAACCTGCACACCAGGGGTACGATTACCCGGCATACCTCTTTGCCCTTCGTCGATTGCGCCTGATGATAGTGCCCCACACACGAGGGAGCTTTCGATGAGAATCAAGCAATGTAATTCCACCATCCTGGCCTTCACGATTACGCTTGGGCTTGCACTGATTTGTCGTGCATCCTTGGCGCGAGCGCAGGTGCCTGATGCGATTCAGCAGCCCTACCTGCTCGATACCGGACTGGCTTCTCGATCGATCTCCTTCGAGAATCCCACGGGCGCGCCGGGCGAGGGGGGCAAGGCGGCCAGCAATCTGGGCCCAACCCGCAAGGGCGCGCCGATGCGCCAGATCAAGCCTGGCGAGACGGTTCAGCTTTGCGATATCGAAGGGCCCGGCACCATCCGCCACATTTGGATCACCACCGAGCGCAAGCCGGCCGAGCAGCGCGCTTGCATCATCCGCGCCTATTGGGACGGCCAGGAACATCCGAGTATTGAGTGTCCGATCGGCGATCTCTTCGGATTCGGGCACGGAAAGATCTCGGCCTACCAATCGGCCGTTCATTCTGTCGGGCCAACGGGCGGCCGCAACATCTGGCTGCCGATGCCGTTCGCGAAACAGGCGAAGTTCACCTTCACCAACGAGGGTGAGAAGGCCGTCCCGCTCTACTACCAGATCACCTACACCACCGGCGACAAGCACGCGCAGGATGTGGGGCGGCTGCATGTGCTCTTCCGCCGCGAGAACCCAACGGTCGAGAAGAAGGATTTTGAGCTTCTGCCCCAGCGCACGCAGAAGGGTCGCTTCATCGGCTCGGTGATCGGCATCCGCAATCTCCACCCCGAGCAGTGGTGGGGCGAGGGGGAGATCAAG